>JBGTDF010000418.1:0-6110 GCA_041748455.1 Planktosalinus sp. | reverse complement strand
GGAAAGGCAATAATACGATTGATAATGAAGCAAATGAAAGAGTTCACAATCCCGTTTGTAGGATTGAAGCAAGGTGAGCATCATTTTGAGTTTAAAATTGATACCAAGTTCTTTACCCATTTTGAGTATGAAGAGTTTCATAATGTAGATGTTCTTGCAAAAATAGTACTGGTCAAAAAATCTAATTCCTTGGAATTTGTTTTTGAAATTGATGGATTTGTAAATGTTAATTGTGATGTTACTAACGAACCTTACGATCAAAAGGTTACCGGCAAACATCTTCTAGTGGTGAATTTTGGCCAGGAATATAATGATGAAGATGATTCTTTATTGACTATTCCGCATAATAGTCACGAGATTAATATAGCACAATACATTTATGAACTAATTGTTTTGTCATTACCGGCAAAACTTGTGCATCCGGGAATAGAAGACGGAACTTTGGACTCAGAAATATTAAGAAAACTGGAAGAATTAACACCTAAGCATATTGAAGATAAATCTTCAGAAGAGAATACAGACCCTCGTTGGGAAGAACTAAAAAAACTATTAACGGATAAATAATATTAAGCAATGGCACATCCTAAGAGAAAAACCTCGAAGACCAGAAGAGACAAGAGAAGAACACATTATAAAGCAACTGTTCCTCAAATTGCAACCGACCCTACAACAGGAGAGGCGCACTTATACCACAGAGCACATTGGCATGAAGGGAAACTTTATTACAGAGGTCAGATTGTAATTGACGCTGTTGAAGAAGTTGAAGCATAAGAAATTCTTAATTGAAAATACAACTCTCGCATTTTTGTGAGAGTTTTTTTGTTTTTAACTTTTCTATGATTCAAAAACACCTTATTTTGCATCGAATTTTGATTAAAAATTTGTAATTTCATCGAATTATACTCGTTTTTTAATCATTTTTAGAGAAACTAATATATTATTATGAGCAAAATCACAGCTGCCATTACCGCTGTAGGCGCTTATGTACCTGATTTTGTATTGACCAATAAAATGCTGGAAAGCATGGTGGACACAAATGACGAGTGGATTACTTCTAGAACTGGTATAAAAGAGCGACGTATATTAAAAGACAAAGACAAGGGAACTTCATTTCTTGCCATTCAATCAGCAAAAGATTTGATTCAAAAAGCAAATCTGGATCCTTCAGAAATTGATATGGTTATTATGGCTACTGCAACCCCGGATATGCCGGTAGCAATAACTTCGGCATATGTGGCAACAGAGATAGGAGCGGTAAATGCATTTTCTTTTGACTTGGTTGCCGCATGCTCCAGTTTCCTTTTCGGAATGTCTACTGCCGCAAAATATATTGAATCAGGTAGATACAAGAAAGTTCTACTTATTGGGGCAGACAAAATGTCGTCGATAATAGATTACACAGACAGGACAACCTGTATTATATTTGGCGATGGAGGGGGAGCGGTTCTTTTTGAGCCTAATCTTGAAGGATACGGCCTTCAGGATGAATTTTTAAGAACAGACGGGATAGGAAGACAATCCCTAAAGATTGAAGCGGGTGGTTCTTTACTGCCATCATCTATAGAGACCGTTACCAATAAACAACATTTTGTTTATCAGGACGGGCAAACAGTTTTTAAATTTGCGGTTTCCAATATGGCAGATGTAAGTGAAAAAATCATGTTGCGAAACAACCTAAATAACGACACCGTTAATTGGCTTGTACCACACCAGGCAAACAAACGTATTGTGGATGCTACAGCAAGAAGAATGAAGCTTGATGACGCAAAAGTCATGATGAATATTCAACGTTATGGAAATACCACATCTGCTACTTTGCCATTACTGCTTAACGATTATGAAAAACAACTAAAAAAAGGGGATAATCTTATATTTGCTTCTTTTGGCGGGGGATTCACTTGGGGTTCTATTTATCTTAAATGGGCCTATGATAATTAACAACAAAAATCAACAAAACTAAACTTGATATTATGGATATTAAAGAAATTCAAAACCTAATTAAGTTCGTCGCTAAATCCGGAGCAAGCGAGGTTAAACTGGAAATGGGAGATATTAAAATCACCATTAAGACAGGTGGTGGGGAAGACCACAAAGGGGAAATAGTTTATATGCAACAACAGCCCATGAATTCCCCGCAACAACAACAGGCGCCTCCTCAAGCAACACAAGCAGCACCTCCACAAACTAGTGAAACTAAAGCAGAAAATGAAGAATCAAAATTCATTGTTATCAAATCCCCTATTATAGGAACCTTTTACAGAAAACCATCTCCTGATAAACCTTCTTTTGTAGAGGTGGGCAGTACTGTTAAAGTTGGGGATCCTCTTTGTGTAATTGAAGCTATGAAGTTGTTTAATGAAATAGAAAGTGAAATTTCCGGAAAAATAGTGAGAGTATTGGTTGACGATTCTTCTCCGGTAGAATTTGACCAACCGTTATTTTTGGTAGACCCATCTTAACTCTAAAATAATTGTCCTGTTTTCGAGCAATCGAAAGGATTCATCTTTAACTAACTGAACTATGTTTAAAAAGATTCTTATCGCAAATAGAGGCGAGATTGCCCTTCGAATTATTAGAACCTGTAAAGAAATGGGCATAAAAACTGTCGCTGTTTACTCTACTGCAGATGCGGAAAGCCTGCATGTTAGATTTGCAGATGAAGCAGTTTGTATAGGACCACCACCCAGTAATTTATCTTATTTAAAAATATCCAATATAATTGCCGCTGCAGAAATAACCAATGCTGATGCCATACACCCCGGTTATGGGTTTCTTGCAGAAAACTCTAAGTTCTCTGCTATTTGTAAAGACCACGGTATAAAATTTATAGGTGCCTCTCCTGAAATGATTGATAAAATGGGAGACAAAGCATCTGCAAGGGCAACCATGCTCGCTGCAGGAGTTCCTTGTATTCCCGGATCTGCGGGGATATTAAAAGATTTTGCGGAAGCAGAAAAAACTGCCGCTGATATGGGTTATCCCGTAATGCTTAAAGCAACTGCAGGTGGTGGGGGAAAAGGTATGCGTGCAGTGCTCAAAAAAGAGAAACTTAAAGAGGCGTGGGAATCTGCAAGACAAGAAGCAGGCGCTGCTTTTGGGAATGATGGGATGTACATGGAAAAACTTATTCAGGAACCAAGACATATTGAAATCCAGATAGTAGGGGATTCCACCGGAAGAGCCTGTCACCTTTCTGAAAGGGATTGTTCTATCCAAAGAAGACACCAAAAGCTAACAGAAGAAACCCCTTCGCCCTTTATGACAGCAAAACTGCGTAAAGCCATGGGAGATGCAGCAGTAAAAGCAGCAGAGCACATCAACTATGAAGGCGCAGGAACCATAGAATTTCTGGTAGATAAAGACAGAAATTTCTACTTTATGGAAATGAACACCAGAATTCAGGTAGAACATCCCATAACCGAACAAGTAATAGATTTTGATTTAATCAGGGAACAAATTCTGGTTGCAGCAGGTGTGCCGATTTCAGGGAAAAATTACTTGCCTAATTTACATTCCATCGAGTGCAGGATCAATGCAGAAGACCCATATAACGACTTTAGACCTTCCCCTGGAAAAATCACGGTTTTACATGCTCCGGGTGGTCACGGTGTTCGCCTAGACACCCATGTGTATGCAGGGTACAGTATTCCGCCTAATTATGATTCCATGATTGCAAAGTTGATTACAACTGCACAAACCAGGGATGAAGCAATTAATAAAATGAAGCGGGCACTGGATGAATTTGTTATTGAAGGTGTAAAAACCACTATTCCGTTTCACAGGCAATTAATGGATCATCCTGATTATTTAGCCGGAAACTATACAACAAAATTCATGGAGACTTTTCAAATGGAAGAGCCCGAAGAAGAAGAATAAACAGATAAGCTCCTGAAAACGGAGCTTTTTTTAGCAATGAACTTAAGCTACTGGGAACATAAAACATGGTTTAAAGATGTCGATTTCACAATTATAGGCAGTGGAATTGTTGGTCTTAATTGTGCTTTGGCATTGCGGGAAAAATATCCCAAAAGTAAAATCCTCATATTGGAAAAAGGTATTTTACCCAGTGGAGCAAGCACTAAAAATGCCGGTTTTGCCTGTTATGGCAGTTTGTCTGAAATCCTAAATGATCTGGAACATCAGGAAGAAGAAAAAGTTTTTGCTTTGGTGAAGAAAAGGGTAGACGGCATAAAATTTTTGAGAAATTTATTAGGAGACAAAGCTATTGATTATCAACAATATGGAGGCTATGAATTATTTACTGAAGATAATAAACAATTTTCTGAGGTGTGTTTTTCCAACAGGAAAAGAATAAATGCTTTTTTAAAACCCATATTTAAGAAAGATGCTTTCACTTTGGTGGAAAACCCATTTCATTTTAAAAATATTAACAACCGGCTTCTTTTTTGCCCATTTGAAGGGCAAATAGATACAGGAAAAATGATGAATGCCCTATTAAAAATGGCCAGTAGAAAGAATATTTTTATTTTAAACAATACCTCTTTAACTAAGTTTGTTGATAATAAGAAGGATGTTTCACTTCTATTGAATGCTGAATTCGAAATTAAAACAAAAAAATTGTTCATAGCAACAAATGGCTTTGCAAGACAGCTCTTTGATGAAGATGTTCAACCTGCAAGGGCTCAGGTTCTTATTACTAAACCCATTAAGAACCTTAAAATAAAGGGCACTTTTCATATGGATAAAGGATTCTATTATTTCCGAAACATCGACAATAGAATACTGTTTGGTGGCGGAAGAAATTTAGACTTTAATACCGAAAACACAACAGAGTTGGGACTCACAAATTTAGTCCAGAACCAATTAGAAAACCTGCTTAAGGATACTATTCTACCGGAAACATCTTTTGAAATTGAGCACAGATGGAGTGGCATTATGGGTGTAGGGAGCACTAAAAACCCAATAGTAAAGACACTTTCCGAAAATGTATATTGCGGTGTAAGACTTGGGGGAATGGGTGTTGCTATAGGAAGTCTTGTTGGAAAAGAACTGTCAGATTTCGCCTGATTAAAGATTTTTTTAGTGTTTAAATTATCAGAAATTACTAAAATTCACTTATCTTGCATCTTCAAATTACTAGAAATCAACACTTATGATGAGGACAAAATACCCCATATTGTTTTTCATGCCTTTTTTATTTCTTTCTTGTTCTTCAGATGAGAGTGACGATTATATACCTTTACCAATAGTTACTAACAGTGATGCTGCTCAGGTTTTTCAAAATCAGTTTGTGGAAATTGATGTTCTATCCAATGACGAAAATATTCCCGCAAAAGGAATATTATCAGTAAGCACACCTGCAAATGGCTCTGTTGAGGTAATTGACGCAAACAACACCCCTAGCAATCCAAGTGATGATGTCATTTTATATACGCCCAATGACACCTTTTTAGGAGAAGTTACTTTTGAATATACTATTTGTGATGACCTTTCTAATTGTGCCACAGAAACTGTTACTGTTACAGTTGTGGATCCATCCCCTGTAAATATGGATCTCAATCTGGTACCTTATCCCACACTTTCTGAATATAATTTTTACGATGGGAATATGGCTAACCTGCAGCCTGTATTTGGGGTGCATCCCTATGAATTGATCACTCCACTTTTTACAGATTATGCACTAAAGAAAAGATTTGTGTGGATGCCAAATGGTCAAAAAGCTACCTATACCTCAGATTCAGAAATATTTGATTTTCCAACAGGAACAGTTCTTATAAAAAACTTTTACTATAATAATGTCCTTCCTAATAATAACACCAGAATTATAGAAACCAGATTATTGATAAAAAAGGCTAATGAATGGATTTTTGCCGAATATATCTGGAATGAAGCCCAAACGGAAGCCACTTTAGACGTGAGCGGTAATGGCGGATTTTTAGAAATTGAATGGTTGCAAAATGGGCAGCCTAAAAGCGTTAACTATCGCATTCCATCGCAATTTGAATGTTTAACCTGCCACAAACAACAAGTGAATGCAGTTCCTATCGGACCAAAACCACAAAATATTAATTCTGTTTTTAATTATGAAGACGGAAGTCAAAATCAATTATCAAAATGGGAATCCATAGGGTATTTGAACAGTAATTACC
>JBGTDF010000417.1:0-3018 GCA_041748455.1 Planktosalinus sp. | reverse complement strand
GCAACATCCGCCCGGATGCTGGAATTGGTAGACAGGCATGGTTGAGGGCCATGTGTCCTTTAGGGCGTGTGGGTTCAAGTCCCACTTCGGGCACTATATTTTACTACTATTTTTTATTTCTGCATTCTCATTACTTTTATTACATTTACCGAGATATTATATAGAAGTACAGAATCCTCTTCTGTTATTTAGCAAATCTATGAGTGTAAAAACACAATTCAGTATTAAAGATCTTGAAAATCTAAGTGGTATAAAAGCACATACCATTAGGATTTGGGAAAAAAGATACAATCTTCTGGAGCCGGACAGATCAGATACAAATATTAGATCTTATAATCTGCATAGCTTAATGAAGTTGCTAAATGTAACTTATCTATACAATGCCGGGCACAAAATTTCAAAAATCGCAAAACTTACTCCTGAAAGAATAAGCAAACTCATTCAGGAAATGGGTCTTGATCCTTCTAAGGAAAATTTTGCAGTTACTGAGATGAAAGTCGCTATGCTGAATTTTGACCAGCACCTATTCAACAGGACCTATTATGCACAATTAAAAAATAAAACTTTTAAAAATGTCTTTTTTGAAACTTTTCTGCCACTTCTAAATGATATCGGTCTTCTTTGGCAAACAGGAACCATAGATCCCTCGCACGAACGCTTCATTTCTGAATTGATAAGGCAAAAGGTTATTATAAATATCGAAAAGGAAAGCAGTAAAGAAGAAACAAAAAAAGATAAATTATTTGTGCTTTTTCTTCCCTATGATGAAATTCATGAAATTGGCTTACTATATTTAAACTTTGAAATCATTGCCAAAGGATATAAAACAGTATATCTGGGCAATAATATTCCTATAGAAAGTCTTCAGCATTTGCTTAATCACCACGAAAAAATAATTTTTGTTTCCTATTTTACCGTGCAACCTGAAAAACAGCATCTTTTAGACTACATTAATGATTTCAAAAAATCTTTATGCAAAAACAATAAAAACGAACTTTGGATGCTGGGAAATCAAATCCACGAAGAAGAAGACACATCACTACCTGCAGGGTTTAAATATCTCAAAAAACTATCTGACTTCACTGCCTTACTCTAAAAAGATAAAAAAGTCATAATTTTTTTTTTCGCTTTTATTTTGTTTAAAATACACATATATTTGTTAAACAATTATGAGTAAAAACATAGCCATTATCGGATCCGGATTTTCAGCCCTCGCTGCAGCTTGTTATTTAGCAAAAGCAAATAATAAGGTAACCATTTATGAAAAAAACGCTACTGTGGGCGGAAGGGCTAGACAACTAAAAAAAGAAGGCTTTACTTTTGATATTGGTCCTACCTGGTACTGGATGCCAGATGTATTTGAGCGATTTTTTGCTGACTTTGGCAAACTCCCTTCTACATTTTATCAATTGATAAAACTCAATCCTGCCTATCAGGTTTATTTTGGCGAAAAGGATTCCATTACCATTGAAGATACCCTCGAAAAAATTTGTGTTGCTTTTGAAAATGAGGAAAAAGGAAGTTCAGTAAAACTTAAAAAGTTTATTGAAAAAGCACAGAGCAATTATGATATTGCCATAAAAGATTTAGTATATCGGCCCGGGGTTTCTCCTCTAGAATTGGTTACTCCAGTAACTATGTTGAAAATTGGGCAATTTTTCAGCACCATCAGTAAAGACGTTAGAAAAGAATTTAAGAACCCCAGATTAATAGCAATCTTAGAATTTCCGGTATTGTTTTTAGGTGCCAAAGCATCCAACACACCTGCGTTCTACAGTTTTATGAACTATGCTGATTTTGGCCTGGGCACCTTCCACCCAAAAGACGGTATGTACAGTGTCATTCTGGCTATGAAATCCCTTGCTGAAGAATTGGGGGTCACTATTAAGACAAACCAAAATGTAGAGAAAATCCTTGTGGAGAACAAAGTTGCCAAAGGTATTGTGGTTAACGGGGAAAACATATTGGCAGATTTGGTTCTAAGTGGTGCAGATTACCACCATACAGAAAGTTTACTCGAAGAAAAAAACCGACAATATTCAGAATCTTATTGGGAAAAGAAAATATTTGCGCCATCTTCTCTCCTGTTTTATGTGGGCTTTGACAAAAAAATAAAAAATGTAGAACATCACACCTTATTTTTTGATGTGGATTTTGAGGCACATGCAAAATCGATTTATGATACTCCTGAATGGCCTTCAGACCCTTTATTTTATGCAAGCTTTCCTTCAAAGACAGATAGCAGTGCAGCACCGCAAGGAATGGAAGCAGGCATATTTTTAATTCCTTTGGCACCGGGTTTAACCGATATTCCTGAAATCAGGAAAGAATATTTTGAAAAAATAATAACCCGATTTGAAGCTGTAACAAATCAGGAAGTGAAAAAAAACATTATATTTAAAGAAAGCTTTTGCGTAAATGATTTTATAGAACAGTACAATTCCTATAAAGGGAATGCCTATGGACTGGCAAACACTTTATTACAGACTGCATTTTTGAGGCCAAAACTCAAGAGCAAAAAAGTTAAAGGATTGTTTTTTACCGGGCAATTATCCGTTCCGGGACCGGGTGTACCCCCTTCTTTAATATCAGGGAAATTAGTTGCGCAATTAATGGAAAAAGAAAAATTATAATCAGGCAGCATTTATGAAATCACTTTTTGACACCGTTTCTAACAAATGTAGTAAGACTGTCACCCACTCTTACAGTACCTCGTTTTCTATAGCAACGAAAATGTTAGCAAACTCTATTAGACAGGATATTTATAATATTTATGGTTTTGTGCGCTTTGCAGATGAAATCGTCGATTCTTTTCACGATTATGACAAAAAAACACTCTTCGAGAGGTTTTCAAATGATTTAGAAAATGCACTGAACGACAAAATAAGTCTTAATCCCATACTCAATTCTTTTCAGCATACGGTCTATAAATACCATATAGAAAAACACCTTATAGATTCGTTCATGAATAGCATGAAAATGGATTTGAGCAAGAAAAAATACTTGACTCAGGAGGAA
>JBGTDF010000416.1:0-8285 GCA_041748455.1 Planktosalinus sp. | reverse complement strand
AAATATCGGATACTATTCCCTACTTGCTGTAAAATCAAATCCTAAAATTAAAGTATATGCTTTTGAGCCAGCAGATGGAGCCAATTTTTTTCTTGAAAAAAACATAGAAGAAAACAATTTTCAAAATAACATATCAGCCTATAAAATTGCCCTATCAAAAACCAATGATAAAATTGATTTTTATGAAGTGGGGAGCTTAAAATATCCATATTTAAAACATATATTATCTGGAGAGAATAATACAGGGACAAAGAAAACCTCCCGGGAATTTATTAAAAAAGAAGTAGTAGCACAATCCCTGGATTATTTCATAACCTCACAAAATCTAAAAAGTATTGATTTGATTAAAATCGACACAGAGGGTACCGAGCTTGACATTCTTAAATCTGGCGATAAATTTATAAGAGGATTTACTCCTATTATTATATGTGAAACCCTTTTTAATACTACTGAAAAAGAGCTTGAGGTTTATTTTAAAAACCTTGATTATAAATTTTATAATCACATTCCTAATAGCGGTTTATTAGAGGTTAAGACCATAATAAGAAATGTGGATAATGGAATTAGAAATTGTTTTTTTGTGCCGAAAAACAAAGAACATTTAATTTCAAAATATAAAGTTTAAATTAATAATGTGAATATTTATATTGTCATACCTACACACAACGAGGAAAAATTCATTGAGCAAACTTTGGACTCGCTGGCAAAACAAACCTTACTACCCAAAAAAATTGTAGTTGTGGATGATCATTCTACCGATAATACTTCTGAAATCGTATCCCGTTTTGCAAAAAATTTTCCTTTAATTAATTTAGTTAGAATAACTTCTGAAGACAAACACCTTCCCGGAAGTAAAGTCATCAATGCTTTTTACAAAGGGTTTGAAACACTGGATGCCGATTATGAAGTGATCTGTAAATTTGATGCCGATTTGATTTTCCCTGAAAACTATCTGGAGAAAATTGCCGAAATTTTTACAAATAATCCTAACTGCGGTATTGCCGGGGGGTTTTGTACTATTGAAAAAAATGGCGTATGGGAAATGGAAAACCTTACTAACAAAGAGCATATTCGCGGTGCACTGAAAGCCTATAGAAAAGAATGTTTTCAATACATTGGCGGACTCAAGCCTGCTATGGGCTGGGACACAGCAGATGAATTATTGGCACAATATCATGGGTGGTATGTTGTAACAGATATTTCGCTTTTAGTAAAACATCTAAAACCCACCGGAAAAACCTATGATAAAAGTGCACGCTATAAACAAGGGGAAGCTTTTTATAGTTTGCGATACGGGTTTTGGTTAACCACTATTGCTTCTTTGAAATTGGCTTTTAAAAAAGGGAAACCGTTTTTAACTATGGACTATTTGAAAGGATATAATGAAGCGAAAAAAAATAAAATTGATTTTTTAGTTTCTGAAAAAGAAGGCAGATTTATAAGAAATTTTCGCTGGCAAAAAATAAAACAGAAAATTTTTGCCTAGCCCCGATTGCAGCGGCATCTTTTGAGGTAGTTTCCTTTCGACTTCGATTAATGACCAAAAACCCCACCTCAAAAATATAGCGGAAAGCGGGAAACAGCTCCTTAAAATTAATCCAGCATTATATTTAAAACCCTTCCGGTAGCGCCATTAGGTCTTGCAATTCCCAGTAAAGCGGAAAGCGTAGGTGCAATATCTATTATCTCAGATTTTTCAAAGGTACTCCCCTGTTTTATTCCTTTTCCAAAGAAAATCAATGGGACGTGGGTGTCATAAGTAAAGCCGCTACCATGACTTGTTCCCCCTTTTTGATACCAAGTGGACAGCACAGAGGGACTGTGAACATATATCACATCCCCACTGCGCTTTTGATCAAAACCATTTTGCACTAAATAGCCTGTATCTTTTGTAAAAGAGCCTCCTTCCATCTGTTTTCTGGTAAATACCTTGTCAATCTGCGGGTAGGTGATTAGAAAATCCATAATGCTTTGCTCCACCTCAGAGGCCTTTAGATTTTGGGACTTCACTATTTCTTTATTAAGGAAAACCTGATTACTTTGAATTTTTTCAATCACATTTACATTAAATGTTGCAATTATAAACTCTTCTAGTTTTTCTTTGAACAAGGAATTATCAAAATAACCCGAAGGTACTTTTTGTGATTGTAAAAATCCGGGATTATGGGTCACTCCATGATCTGCGGTGAGAAAAACCGTATAATTTCCTTTTCCCATTTCTGCATCCAAATAGTTAAATAAACGTTCCAGATCTTTGTCCAACCTCAAATAATTGTCTTGTACCTCTATGGAATTTACACCGAAAGTATGCCCTATATAATCCGGGCTGGAATAACTTATGGCAAGAAAATCTGTAGTGTTATTTTTACCAAGATTCTCCCCTTCTATTGCTGCTATGGCAAAATCTGTGGTTACATTATTGCCAAACGGTGTTTCTTTAAGAATATCATAATTTCCATTTTCAGTTGCCAAAACTTTAAGATTGTATGGAAAAACCGAATTCTCAACACCTTTGAATGTATCTTCATAAGAGGATAAATCGGGTCCGCTTTCCGTATAAGTTTCTATGGGATACAAAGTATTCCAGGTTTCGTTCAAATAACTTGTTACGATTCCCGAAGTATTAAATTCTGAAACCCACTGCGGAAGCTCTTCCATATAAAAAGAACTCGTTATCCATTTTCCTTCGTCCTTTCCATGAAACCAGTAAGCTGCATTTGCGCTATGCCCTGCGGGAAGTATGGCACCACGATCTTTTAAAGAAATACCAATTACTTTGGATTGTTGTTGTGTATGCAAACGCAACTCATCTGTAATGGAAGTGGTTTTCATTCGGTGTGGCGACATTTTGCCGGCTTTATCTTCCGTACCCACAGATTGCATTTCATCATCCTGTACACAGTACACACTCTGTTTGATTTGCTTATCATACCAGTCGTTTGCAATAACACCGTGAATTGCAGGATAGGTGCCTGTATAAACGGAAGCATGTCCGGGCCCTGTATAGGTGGGAATATAATTAAAATGATTATTCTTAAAATGAAAGCCTTCCTTCATCATTCTTTTAAAACCTCCTTCCCCATATCTATGGTAAAAACGGGTTAAATAATCATAACGCATTTGATCGACTACAATTCCAACAACAAGCTTTGGCTTTGTTGCTAAAGAATTGTCTGTTGACCCTTTTACTGCATTTTGAGAAAATAAAAAAGATGCTGTCAGAAATAGGAATAAGGTTAAAAAAGAGGCTCTCATATTATGAAATCTATTAAAAAACAAAAATAAGCAACCTTATACTATTAAAGTTTACTTTAAGGTTAATTCAGCGCCAACTTTTTTTGTTACTTTAGCATTAGAAAAAAAATTATGAAATATATACGGGATATTGGTTCCTATTTTTCAATGTTGCGGCTAGTATTTAGCAGGCCAACAAAATCTTCTGTACTCAGGCACCTTATTTTTAAGGAAATTAATGACCTTATTATAAGCTCTTTGGGTATTGTTGCTTTTATATCCTTTTTTGTGGGAGGTGTTATTGCTATTCAAACGGCACTTAATATGGAAAACCCATTAATCCCAAAAAGTCTTATAGGGTTTGCCACCAGACAATCCATACTTCTTGAATTTGCCCCTACTTTCATATCCATTATTATGGCTGGAAAAGTGGGATCATTCATTACATCCAGTATAGGGTCGATGCGAGTTACAGAGCAAATTGACGCACTGGAAGTGATGGGTATCAATTCTTTAAATTATCTGGTATTTCCAAAAATTATTGCATTGCTTTTCTATCCTTTTTTAATTGTAATAGCCATGTTTTTAGGAATTATGGGTGGCTGGGTCGCCGGAGTATATGGAGGATTCTTAAGTGCCTCAGATTATGCAACCGGCCTACAGGATACCTTTATACCGTTTCATATAACCTATGCATTTATAAAAACATTTGTTTTTGCCTTTATCTTGGCAACGGTACCATCATGGCAAGGGTATTATATGAAGGGTGGTGCACTTGAGGTAGGTAAAGCAAGTACTAACTCCTTTGTATGGACGAGTGTTTTGATTATTCTTGCTAATTTTATAATAACCCAAATGTTGTTGAGCTAATGATAAAAGTAGAAAATTTACATAAAAGTTTTGGGGATGAGCATGTACTCAAGGGTATAAGCACTGTTTTTCAAAAAGGAAAAACAAATATTATTATAGGGCAAAGTGGGAGCGGGAAAACCGTTTTTCTAAAATGCCTTTTGGGATTGTTTTCGCCTGAAAAAGGAAAGATAATTTATGAAGATGTCGCCATTCAAGATATGGATAAAGATGAAAAAAGCGATCTCAGGCAACAAATGGGAATGCTTTTTCAAGGTGGGGCCTTATTTGATTCCATGAATATTGAAGAAAATGTAATGTTTCCTTTGCGTATGTATAGCAGAGACAAAAAAAGCGTTCTCAGGGATCGTGTCAATGAGGTTTTAAAAAGGGTTAACTTGGAGAATGTAAATAAAAAACTGCCTGCTGAAATTTCAGGTGGTATGCAAAAACGTGTTGCTATTGCACGAGCTATTGTAAACAGGCCTAAATACCTTTTCTGTGACGAACCTAATTCTGGTCTTGACCCAAGAACTGCAACAGTAATCGATAATTTGATACAGGAAATTACTCAGGAATATGATATTACCACTGTAGTAAACACCCACGATATGAATTCTGTAATGGAAATAGGGGAAACCATTATTTTCCTTAAGGAAGGGAAAATTGTTTGGGAAGGAGATAAAACCCAAATTTTCAAAACAGACAATGAAGCCGTAACTGACTTTGTATATTCCTCAGACTTATTCAAGAAAATAAGGGAAGTGCAACAATCAGAATAAAAAAAGAGGTGAAATTTTCACCTCTTTTTTTATTGTATCTCGCGTACTTCTATATTTTCCATCTTAAGTTTAAACTCCAGCCAGTCTTTTAATTTCTTTTGGTTTTCTGCTTTTTGTGCAGCGGTAATTGTATTATCCCATCGCACACTGAACCTCTTGATGGTATCAATTTTTTTGAAATTGGATTCCAGTGTGTTGGAAAACGAAATAGACCTCAAATTACTATAATTGATTTTTATCTCATTGCTCAACTGATCAAATGGTGTGCTCCCGGTGGTGAATTTTGCCAGCTCATCTTCTAGAAAACGTATTTGTAAATCTTTATCTGCCAGCACTTCTTGATTGCGGGTATACAAATCACCTAATATCCCTGCCCTTACTTCTGAAGTTATGCGTGCAAAACCATCAGAGGACTGGTCTGAACCTTGAAAAACACGCAATTGTACTTCGCTTAATTTTTCTGTTTCGTTTAATTTTGCTTGCCAAGTGGAAATAACATCCGGTGAAACCTGCCTTCCTATAAGGTAAACATCCAATTCTTTATTTTCATAATTAGAAGTGAATTTCAAAACTTCTGTACCTTCAAAAAGTATACTTTCTTCCACAAATTTAGAAGTATTACTTATAAATATTTCCTGTTGTAATAAGTTCCAAAACAACAAAGTACTAGGAATCATAACGACTATTGCTATAGTGGTAGCTATCTGTGCAATGCGTTTTCTTCGTTTGGAATTTGCATAGCGCACCAAGGGAAATCCTAATAGTTTGGCTACTACAAAAGTAGATAAGGCTATAAAAATGGAGTTTATGGTAAACAAATAAAATGCCCCTAAAAAATATTCCATATTCCCTACCGCAAGTCCATATCCTGCAGTACATAACGGCGGCATTAAGGCAGTAGCAATTGCAACACCAAAAATAACACTGGCGATAGTTCCTTTTTTAGTTTTGGCAACAATCAATGCAAGTCCACCAAAAATAGCTACCAAAACATCCAGTATCGTGGGATAGGTCCTAGCTTCCAGCTCCGGGGTTAATTTTGTTAATGGAGAGAGTAAAAAATATAAGTAGGCTGTCAAAACACTCAAAACAATCATTACACCAAGATTAATTAAAGAACGTCTTAGTGTATCCACATCATTTATCGCCACCGAAAGACCTACACCTACAATAGGACCCATAAGTGGGGATATTAACATCGCTCCTATTACTACAGCAGCACTACTTACATTCAAACCAATGGAAGCGACAAATATGGAAAAAATTAGAATCCAAGCATTATGGCCTTTGAAGGAAATCTCTTTTTTTACAGAATCTACTGTGTTTTCTAAATCTGTATCATGACGGATATCCAATAATTCAGATACAAACCTTTTCATTCCCTCCCAAGTTCCTTGCGCACTGGTTTTCAAATTTTCAGCACTACTTGCATTTTCTGAATTGTTGTTTTCTGATTTTACCTGTGAATTATTTTCCATACTTCATCCTTTTATTGGAATAACTTTTTAGCATTTTCCTGTATTTGTTTAATATCTTGTTCTTTTTCTTTAGGAACAATTATAAGTGTATTTCCTGAATCTACAATGATATAATTAGTTAAGTCAGATACCACCACCTGTTTTCCTACTTTAGTTTGTATTATATTATTTTCTGCATTGAGGAAAAGTGTTTTTGCACCTACGACAGCATTATTGTTTTGATCTTTTGGTAATTTCTCATAGAGCGAACCCCAAGTACCCAGGTCATTCCAGTCAAAAGTAGCACCTAATGTAAATACGGAATCTGCTTTTTCCAAAATTCCATAATCAATGGATATATTTTGCGCTTTCGGGTAATTTTTAACAATAAAGTCTGTCTCTTCAGGAGTATTTAATTTGTCAGTGTCTTTGGTAAAAAGGCTATGCATTTCCGGTAAATATTCCTCAAAAGACCGGATAATGGTTTTTACATTCCAGATAAAAATACCGGCATTCCAAAGATAATTGCCCTCTTTTAAAAATGACTTAGCAGTTTCATAATCCGGCTTTTCTGTAAAACGGAAAACTTTTTTCTTGGCAGCGCTTTCTTTATTGTCATATTTTATATACCCATACCCGGTATTTGGGAATGTGGGCTGTATACCCAGGGTCATCAAAATATCTTCATTTTCACAAGCCTCGAAAGCAACCATGATGTTTTCACGAAAAGCGTTTTCATCTTCAATCCAGTGGTCACTGGGCGCTACAAGCATCACTGCATTTGGGTTTATTTTTTTAATTTTTAAAGCAGCAAGCAAGATACAAGGCGCTGTATTGCGCAAGGCGGTTTCTAATACAAGTTGGTTTTCTTTAATTTCAGGCAATTGTTCCAAAACGAGGTTTTTATAGCGCTCATTGGTAAGAATAAGAATGTTTTCTTTGGGAATAATAGAATTTAATCTGCTAAAAGTTTTTTGCAATAAAGTTTGTCCGGTGCCCAACAGATCATGAAATTGTTTGGGAAAATCTTCTGTACTCACCGGCCAAAACCGGGAACCGATACCTCCTGCCATAATAACGGCATAGTAGTTTGCTCTTTTATTGCTATTATAATTAGTATCCATCATTCCTCCAAAATCTATTTTGTTTCCAGCAATTCCACTTCTGCATTTGGGTTAAAAAGGTAGGTTCTTCCTGAACTTACTTCCAGACATTCAAAACGTTTTACTCGTTGTGCACCACGTTTAAAAACTTTACCGTTGTACATTTTAAAAAGAGCCCCCTGCGGGATTTCAAATATATAGTTTTTATCGTTGGCAGGGTCATAATATTTAAGTGCCAAAGCAAGCTTGGCATCGGTATCGCTGCTGGCTTTTGGGTTTTTAAAATGTTTTGCAAGCAGTGGTAGTAGGGTATTTGGAAAAACAGCAGGGTTTAAAAACGGAAGCATCAATTTTTGAAAGGTGTGTTTCCACTCGAGTCCATGTGGTTTAATTCTTCTGCCATAAATTTCAAAAGCCTCCAAATGTGCGATTTCATGAATGAGGGTGATAAAAAAACGGTATTTATTCCCCGAGGCATTGATGGTAATTTTGTGCTGACCGTTCGGTAAAAGCCGGTAGTCCCCATGCCGTGTTACCCGTTGCCTGACAATTTGCAGATACACCTTATTCTTTTTTATAAGCTCAAAGGTAGTGTCTACAGCACTTTCAGGTATGTATTCAGAAAGAATTTCTTTCATTATTTAATTCTGCAATCTTGTGATTTTAGTATTCTTTATGGTGTCGAAATGGACACCTGCATGATTTTTCCGTTATAGAATTTGTTGCCATTTATAGCAAAGTCCATAATATAAGCCGCCATTTCTTCCGCCGAAAGGGATGCTTTATAACCTGGAAAGGCTTCTTCGAGCATTTCGGTTTGTACTGCACCCAATGCCAAAACATTAAAGGTAGGTCCCGTT
>JBGTDF010000415.1:0-1683 GCA_041748455.1 Planktosalinus sp. | reverse complement strand
GTGGTTCCTTCTGCAAAAAGTATGGGGTTTGAAATAGTTACACATTGAGAGCCGTAAATCACTACAAGTTTATTGTCTGAAGTCAATTCAAACATTGCAGTATCCCCGTCAGAAAAAGGGCCGCCGGGATTAATCTCTGTGTAGGTCAATGTATATTCACCAACAATGCTTGCCGGAACGGTTGCAGCAAATTCGCCCGAAGCCACAGCAACAGCACAAGTAGTATCGCAGGATGTATTTTGATTTTGGTTATCGTCATCCCCGCTGCAGGAAGTAAAAAGAAAACAGCCAATGAATAAGGTTAATGCAAATGCTGATTTTTTCATCTCTTTTGTTTTAAAGTTGATACAAAGATGAAAAATGGATAGCTTGTGTTCAATAAGGCAATTGCCTTATATTCACAATTTTTTAAGAGTTTTTATTCAAAAACCGCAACTAGAATTGATTTAGAACTGGGAAGTGATGGAATGGTCACCAATCTGTTTTGGTAGTTTAGCTCAATGCGTTTATTGGTTTCCAACCATACATCTACTCCGCTCATAAAGGGCATCATTCCAAACATGGTGATGGGATTATTAGAAGAAACCCGGTCTGTTTTGTCATCATACACAAAATGGGCGATGGCGGTTTTTTGAGCCGAAGCCAATTCAGGAGTGGTTAATTCCACATTGTTTACAGAAAGAAAATCCCTACCGTTTATTGTAGCCCTGTTTGCACTAAAAATAACGAGTACCGATTCTTCTTCATTAGCGGGTAATCCTGAAAATAACATCGCTGCCATACCCTTAGTAGGTAAGGTTCTCAAATAAACCAAATGATTTGAAACGGAGAAGGGTTCTCTAAAATAATGAATAGCGCTGCCATTCTCAGGAGTAATAACAAATTCCAGATAACTTTTTGAGTCCACCTCAACGTTTTGCCAACTTCCGTTTTTTGATAGGGTCCTTGATGCCAATGGTTCTTTCTGAAGCCTTTCGCCAGTTTTAGGGTTAAACGAAAAAATTGTAAGGGTGATATTTTCCGGAACACTGTTTTCACCCATCATCAAAACTTTTCCGCTGATGCTAACCGTTTTTGGGGTATTTTGTTGGAGAACCGGCTTGGGATTCTCACCGTGAAAAAAACGGTACATTTCGGCGAAAGCCAGGGAATCTGTAGCAATTTCATAGTGATCCAAACCCTGAAGTTTAACATTTGTAACGCCTTCAATTTCTGAACCTTTAACTATCAAATCAGCTTCTGAATATAAATTTAAGGTAGGCACCGGCGGTACTTTTTGCAAATTGCCACTTCCCACGTGTATATATTTGTTGATTTTATTTGCGTTAGAATCATTCAGGATGAAATTGGAAACAAGACCCCCACCGGCAGAGTGCCCCACGAGGTTTACTTTATCCTTCCCTGTTACATTCAAAAGGTGGTTGATAATGCTATCCAGCTTTTTTACGGCAACATCTCTTTGCGGGCTTAATGTATTCCAATCAAGCACCTCCAGATAATAGTCAGGGTAGCCTTGATTCTTAAATTGTAGAACCGGCTTCACCCAGGTATCCCCGCTTCCCAGCATACCGTGAACAAAGATTATGGGATGTGCGTCATTTGCCTGAGAAAATCCTTGAAATGAAATAAAAAGCAATAAAAACAACGAAAGAAGATAGTTTTTTTTCTATTATTTTCGCTATT
>JBGTDF010000414.1:0-4204 GCA_041748455.1 Planktosalinus sp. | reverse complement strand
GCGAAATGGTTACAGAAGGTGAACATTTTGACTATCTGGCAAAACTTAAATTGTAAAATAAATATGCTTTAAATAAGTTCTAATACAATAAAAATTATATTTTTAAAAAAAAATTTCCGCATGAAGATTATACTATCTAAGTTAGTATCCCTATATCTAATTCTTTTATTGACCTCTTCTTGTAAGAGTGATGATAAAGACACGGTGGACCCCACTTTAGCAAATAAACAAACGCTGGGAACCTCAGCCGAAGATTTGCTTTCAAGCGTGGAGTTTAAAAGCATAACCCTTGAATTTGTATATCCTGAAGGCTTTGGTCCCGAACAGGGTACTATAAACAGTCTTCTTGAATTTTTAGAGGAGCGAATTAATAAACCTCAAGGGATTACTGTGGTCGAAAATATTATACCCCCACCCACCGGTGCGCCATTCACTATCCAAGAAATAAGAACAATTGAAGATACTAACAGGACTATCTACAACAATGGGGATAATCTGGCAGTTTACATATTTTTTTCTAACGGAAACTCCAGCAATGATACTCCTACAAAAGTTACCCTTGGTTCTGCTTATCGAAATACTTCCATTGTAATTTATAAGAAGACCATTCGGGATATAGCTATTTCCAATGGCATTAATATTCCCCTTGCAGAAAAAACAACTTTGCAACATGAGTTTGGGCATTTATTCAGTCTGGTAAATATACAATTGGATGATATTCACCAGGTTCATGAAGATACCCAAAACAGTAAGCATTGTGAAGTAGAAGAATGTCTTATGTACTTTGAAGCCACAGCTGGCAGGTCTGCCATTGTAAAAATGTTTACAGACAAGTCTTCTGCTGTGCGACCCCTGGATCCTCTTTGTATAGAAGATTTAGTAGCTAAAGGCGGAAAACCGTAGGATTAGTTTTTAAATACCAGTTTACCACCTACAAAGGTGGCTTCTACTTGAATATTTGGAATTTCATCTTCCGGAACCTGCATGATATCTTTATCGAGGATAATGAAATCAGCAAATTTTCCGGTTTCTATGCTGCCTTTTTCCTCTTCTTCAAAATTTGAATATGCCGCCCAGATGGTCATTCCTTTTAGGGTTTCTTCCCGCGAAAGCGCATCCTGTTTTTGAAAACCACCTTCAGGATATTGTTTTAAATCTTTTCTGGCTGTAGCAGCATAAAAAGTATAAAACGGACTCACGTGTTCCACTGGAAAATCAGTTCCTAAAGCAACAATTCCGGCGATGTCCAATAATTTCTTGTACGCATATGCCCCTCGCATTCTTTCTTCCCCTACCCTGGCTTCCGCCCAGTACATATCGCTGGTCGCATGCGTGGGTTGAACAGATGGTATAACACCGTATTTAAAATAATCAAAATCTTCAACTGAAACCACCTGCGCGTGCTCAATTTTCCAGCGACGGTTATTGCTTTCGCCTAAAACATCCATATATGCTTTTAAAACCACAACATTTGCAGAATCCCCAATGGCGTGCGTATTCATTTGATAATCTGATTCAGCGATACGCTTTGCCAGATTGTAAATTTCAGCGACCGGGGTTACAAAAAGACCATAATGATCTGCATGATCTGAATACGGTTTTTTTAAAGCTGCACCGCGGGAACCCAATGCACCGTCACCATACACTTTTACCGAACGCACATGGAGTCTATCTGTTTTCACTATGCCTTTAGGCAGGTAATAATCCAGATTTGCAGGACTGTTGGAAACCATAGCATACAATCGTATATCTAACTCCCCTGCTTGTTGTAAACTATCGATAAGTTCTATAATTTCCATGTCCAGACCGGCATCATTTACCGTTGTCAACCCATAAGAAAAACATATTTCCTGGGCATCCCTCAAAGCCTGAGCTGCAACGGCTTTACTGATTGCAGGCTTAATAGCTTCCATTATTCCCATGGAACCATCGATTAAAATTCCGGTTAATTTACCGTCTTTTACTTCTATGATACCACCTTCGGCTTTTGTTTCTGAAGTAATTCCGGCAAGGTCCAGTGCTTTTTGGTTCACAAGATATGCGTGGCCATCAATTCGTGTTAAAACTACCGGTATATCCGGAAACAATTCGTCGAGTTTTTCCTTAGTGGGAAATTCTTTTACATCCCACAGATTCTGGTTCCAACCACGTCCTTCCAGAAAATCGACTTGTTTTTCTTCCTGAAAAGATACCAAACGCGATACCACTTCGTCAAAACTGGCAGCACCTACCAGATTTACTACTTTTTGGTTTAAACCCAATCCATAAAAATGGGCATGGGCATCTATAAATCCGGGAACTATGGTTTTTCCGCTGAAATCGTATGTTTCCTTAGCTTTATATTTTTCCTGCATAGCAACAGTTGTACCTACCTCAACAATTTTACCATCAGTAATTGCAAAAGCTTCGGCAATTGCAAAATCTTCATCTACTGTATAGATATTTGCATTTATAATTAAAATATCAACTTGTTTTTGATTGTTGCAAGAGAAGAAAATCAATGCAATTGCTACTAGTAGTGTAAATTTAGTCATAGTGGTAAAAATTAATTCGCCTGTAAAAATAGGATTTTTACAGGCGAATTAAAATATTTTGTTGCAATTAAACCTCTACAAGAATCTATTCTGAAAAGTGGAGTCCTCGTTACCAGTCAAACTTATAGGTCGCACCGGCTAATGCCTGTATGCCCAAAACCGGGAAGTTTGCCCATTTTTGATAAGAATCGCCCAGTAAATTGCTTCCTTTGGCAAAAACAGAAAGTTGCTCATTGATGCGATATCCCAAATGGATATTTGCATCTAAAAATCCATCTAAAGTTATTATATTACTTACAGCGGGTGTGCGGGTAAAAAGATCTTTTCTTTCCCCAACATAAAATAAATTGACGCCACCATAAATCTTTTCGGTAAAGTTTGCATTTGCAAAAAGGGAAGCTTTCAGGTTTGGCATATTCCAGGCTTCCGGTTGAAATTCGTTATCATAACTGTACGCATTGACATTCACACCTAAACTAAAATTAGTACTTACCGCAACTTGTAACTCCCCAAAAACCTCCAGGGTGGTCAAGTCATCATAAATAACATTAAATGAATTCCCGTTTTCATATCCTTCATTTGAAGGGTTCGTTCCTGAAAATGTATTTAGTTGATAGAACGGTTTATTATTTTCTCGTCGATAAGAAGCTCTTAAGTTATAAGCAACTGTATTTGTTAATTTCCCTTTGATACCTGCAAAACCATCATAAGCCTGGTCTGTGGGTGCAACAAATAATGTAGGGGAAACAAAGGGGTTTTCCTGTGTGAAATTAAAATAACTATTTTGAACTAAATCCCCTTCCACACCTGCATATATGGTCACAAATTCATCTACTAAACGATAAGAAGCATTAAATCTAGGATAGATAAAGATATCGCCTTCGCTGTTTTCTGTATCCATTCCATAATATACGGCGGCACCCAGATTTACTGAAAAATCATCTCCCTGAAAAAGGATGTAAGGATTGGCTCCCAGATTTAAGTAGCCATAGTCTATTCCCATATTTGGGTTACCATACATTTTTTCAAAACTTCCTTTCAAATAATTGACATCCAGATTTAGCCCAAGGTTTTGTCCTGCAAGATCAAATTCAAATTTGGGTTGTAGAACCGCATTTATTTCTGAAGAACTGAAGGAATCCCCAAAATAGCGTAATCTCACATCTCCTTCGGAAAAAATGGCATCATCAAATTTCAAATTACCGCCGGCAGTAACCCCAAAATAAGAATGGGCCGGGTCAATATCTAAAATATTTTCTGGTGTAAAATTGATCCCCTCGGGCAGCCCATACCAATTAAATAACTGGTGAAGTACCCCAAAATCCAACGAATAAGACATATCCCTTTGTAAACTGGCGTAATTTACATCCAGGGAAGTATCATAAAATTTGTCATCCAATACCACATCTTTAATCCCACCTTGTGCGGAATTATGTTTCAGGAAAAAACCAACATTATCTGTCCTGCTAATTTGAAAATTACTGTATAATTCAGCCAGTACCGAATTATAATTTCCAAACCCCAAAGTGGCATAATTACTAAAAAGCTTTTCCTGCTTTTTGCGCTCCACTATGGTGGCTTTTCCTTTTGCGGGTGTAAAAGTGGAAGCTACCGGTACCGAAAAAATGGAATAATTGACCGGTTTTTTTTCTGTTGCCAAAGAATCTGTC
>JBGTDF010000413.1:0-9514 GCA_041748455.1 Planktosalinus sp. | reverse complement strand
GTGTCAAACATGTCATGCATGTTTTATTGTGCCAAAGAATTTAATCAAGACATTAGTACTTGGAATGTTTCTAATGTCACAGATATGAGAAACATGTTTCAACCAGCGCCTAATTTTAACCAGCCCCTTAACAATTGGAATGTCTCAAATGTGACAGATATGCGATCAATGTTTCACGGCGCAAGTTCATTTAATCAACCATTAAATACTTGGGATGTCTCAAATGTGACAGATATGAGTACTATGTTTATGGGCGCAAGCTCGTTTAACCATCCCATTAATAACTGGAATGTCTCGAATGTGACAAATATGCAGAACATGTTTAGCTTTGCAAGCTCGTTTAACCATCCCATTAATAACTGGAATGTCTCAAATGTGACAAATATGCGTTTTATGTTTAACAATGCTAGTTTGTATAACCAGTCTTTAAATACTTGGGATGTTTCCAGTGTGACAAATATGCGTTATATGTTTCGCTTGGCAAGTTCATTTAATCAGCCCTTAAATACTTGGGATGTATCAAATGTGACAGATATGAGCGCTATGTTTGCAGATGTTAGTCCATTTAACCAACCATTAAATAGTTGGGATGTCTCCAATGTGACTAATATGGATAATATGTTTGCTAATGCATTATCATTTAACCAAGATATTTCCAGCTGGTGTGTTGTACAAATCCCTGAAGAGCCAACTGGTTTTGCCATGAATTGTCCTCTACAGCAGTCGTTTAAGCCTCAATGGGGTGTATCGAGTGCAGATTGTATTTTATCTACTGCGACCATGGGCAATCTGGAAATCGATATTAAACTCTATCCTAATCCTACTCGTGAAGTGTTTACATTGAATAATCAAAGTGATCATAGCATAGAAATGATTATCATTTTAAGCATGCAAGGTCAGGTTGTAAAGCAGGTTGATGGAAATCAAACGAATACACAACAAATAAATATTTTTGATTTAGCCTCAGGCAACTACTTTGTCCAAATCAAAACAAACAAGACTGTGTTATTCAAAAGGCTTATTAAAAATTAGATTTGGGATTAAAATATATAGTGTTTAGGTCCTCTCACGAATTTATCGCAACCTCTTAGGGAAGATAATTCACTGAATTAAGTTATTTAAACTCCCTTAACACAAACCGCTCCCCATCAAAAATTCCATAGGTATAATGGGTAATCCAGTCGCCTAAATTAAAATAACTTGAGTTTTCGCCCACTTTTATTTCCATTGGGAAGTGGCGGTGGCCAAAGATAAAGTAGTCATAGTGTTTGGTTTCCAGTTTTCGCTTTGCATAAATGGCAAGCCATTCGTTTTCTTCTCCTAAAAATGCCTTATCCTCTTCTCCTGAAATCAATTTGTTTTTGACAGAGAGATGTTTTGCTATTGCTGCGCCAATATCAGGGTGTGTCCATTTAAAAAGCCATTGAAAAACCGGGTTTTTAAATATTTTTTTCATGCGTTTGAACCCTTTATCGTTTGGTCCCAGGCCATCCCCATGACCTATGAGAAAGGTTTTGCCTTGAATTACAAATTCTTTTGGGTCGTGAAATACAGTAATCTGAAGTTCTTTTTCAAAATAACCCTTCATCCATAAATCGTGGTTTCCAACAAAAAAATAGATAGGAATTCCGCTGTCACTAAGTTCGGCAAGTTTACCCAATACCCTTACAAAACCTTTTGGCACTACATGTTTATATTCAAACCAGAAATCAAAAAGATCACCCAATAAAAAAACAGCCGCAGCATCTTCTTTAATGGAATCCAGCCACCTTACAAAGATTTTTTCCCGCGGCAGGCTTTCCGCAGAAGAGGGTGCACCCAGATGGTTGTCGCTGGAAAAGTAAATTTTTTTGCCTTCAGGAATATTCATAGATGCTCAGTAAAGTGTAAAGATAAAGAAATGTTTTTGTAAATAGTTTAGCTGTTGTCAGAAGCAAACCACTCAGCAAAAGAGGTTTCGGTTTCCTGAAGTTTGAGGGAATGCAGGGATATGGTATCCGGAAGCCTTGCCATTAATTTTTTGGCGAAATCAATAACCATGTTTTCGCTGGTGGGTTGGTAATCTACCAATATTACATCGTGTCCCCTACTCGAAAGCTCTTTTGCTAAATCTACGTGAGGAGTGTTTTTGTTGAAAACTGTTGCGTGGTCAAAAACATCTACAATTTCTTCCTTAACAATTTTCTTCAAGTCCCCAAAGTCTATCACCATACCATATTTTACATTAGAGGTGTCTGAAATAGGTGTGCCTATAACCGTTACAGAAAGTTTATAGCTATGGCCGTGTACATTGCGACATTTCCCGTCATACCCAAATAAGGCGTGACCGGTTTCAAAAGAGAATTGCTTTGTAATGCGAATTTTACTCATAAACATAGATTTCTGAGGCAAAGATAATGGTTTTTTTCGCCGGGTCTTATTTCTTTCTTACCGGATTTAATGCTCTAAAACAGGGATAAGTTTTGGTTTTATAATTTTTCGAAACTTGATTGCTAAAGCAGCAGCCCTGATTAATGCCCAGACCGTAAAGGCAATCCAGATTCCGTAAAGTTCCAGCCCCAGATAATCACAAAGGAACAGCACTGGAACAAATCCCAGAAAGGTTGCTGCCATTAACACATTCCTTAAATACTTCATTTCCCCCATTCCTTTAAAAATGCCATCAAAAATAAAGGCTATTGCATTTATGGGTTGTAATAAAATGACGATAAAGAATATCTCTTTATATTTCTGAAGCACCTCTTCGTCCTGAGTAAATATAGCTCCAAGAGGCTCATAAAAAACCCACCCAAAAACCATTAACAACAAAGCGACTACCAGTCCATAAAGAACCACTTTTTTACTTAACAGCCAAAGCTGGTTAAAGTCATTGGCACCGAGCAATTTTCCCGAGATTATATTCCCGGAACTGGCATATCCATCTATAAAAAATGCAGAAAACAACCAAAGGTTTAAAGCGATGGTTTGTGCTGCGATATAGGTTGTGCCATAATCGGTTGCAAAAGCATTTGCAAAATATATAGCCGTATTTAATGCCACTGACCGTACAAATAAATTTAAAGCCATTCCGATAAGCCGGTATAATTCAGGATGTAGAGGTAGTTTTATTTTTAAACTAATATCTGTCTTCCAAAGCAGCAATATTAAAGACACTATTGCCATTAAAGCCTGTGAAATCAAACTTGCCCAGGCAGCTCCCTGAATATGCATAGGTTCAATCCAGCCGGGAATTCCATATACCAGGGCAAAGTCCAAACCCACATTGGTTAAAGCTCCAATGAGCGCTACAATCATCGGCCAGAAGGTATTTTGAAGCCCCCTGAAAATTCCGAAGATTGCAAAAGTAAAAAGGGTAAAAGGAAATCCCCACACCCTGATGTTGTAGTAATCGACGCTATATTCCAATACCAGACCTGAGGCATTGTAAAGCTTAAAAATACCATCCACAAAAAAGATGGTGCTCAAAAGAATAATAATACTTAAACCAACATTAAGATAAATGGCTTGCGCCGGAAGGTTTTTTAGTTCGTCTAATTTTCCGGCACCAAGATATTGGGATATTATAGCCGAAATAGCGCTTCGGGTTTGTCCTAAAATCCAAATAAGTGCAGAAAGAAAGGAACCAACAATCCCTACTGCCGCGAGTGCTTCTGTACCGTTTACCGAAAGATTTCCAACGATGGCCGCATCTGTTGCCGATATAATGGGTTCAGCAATTCCTGCAAGTAAAGCGGGTATTGCAAGACGATTTATGTTTTTAAACGAAAGGCTGTTTTTCAAGAATTCTGCAGGTTGAAAAATATACTTTAAAATTAATAATCTTATTGGAACGAGATACTAATAAAAATGTTATTTTTACCTTTCCAAAATGGGGATGTAGCTCAGTTGGCTAGAGCGCTTGGCTGGCAGCCAAGAGGTCGTGGGTTCGAGTCCCATCTTCTCCACTTCGCCATACGAAGCTTTAAGCGTAGTAGGGCAATGTAATCCCCAAAATCTTTCAGGTTTTGGGGATTTAGTTTTTAATTATGTTATACACTTATATAATATACTCAAGTTCTACAGACTCATATTATGTTGGGTCTTGTGAGGATATGGAGAAGCGGATGAACGACCATTTAAATAGTTGTAGTAAATACACTAAAAAGGCAAAGGATTGGGAGTTAAAATATTTTGAAACCTTTACTACGCGTTCCGAGGCATTGAAAAGGGAGAATGAGATTAAGCTTAAGAAAAGCAGAAAGTATATCGTGCATTTAATTTCTAAAGCTACAGATAAAGGTGGCTAGAGCGTCCCGATCTTGCATCGGGAAGGTCGTGGGTTCGAGTCCCATCTTCTCCACAGAATCCCCGCAAAGGCGGGGATCTTATTTTTCATTTAAAAGGTTTTGAATTATTCCGTTTTTGGATATAGAAAATCATTGGGGATTTTTTATAAAATCTCTTTCTCTATTAATGGAATATCGGGATTGCAAATTTCCAGGATAATTGTTTTTAGCTCTTTTCTGAAATTATTTAAAGTTTCCTGAGTAACTATATCTGAAGTTAGTTTACCCTCTTTTAGACTAAATGACAAGAAACCGCTTTTTAAATTTTTAAAGGAAATAATACCTGCCCGTGCATCTTGTATCGCGAAGGTTTCATTAACCATAAGTGCATAAGCTAATACCTGAAAACTTTTGCTGTATTTATAATCGGTAGTTATATCTTCCCAAGCAGAAAGGTTTAGATCCTTTTGCTCTACCTTTCCGGTTTTATAATCTATAATCCGCAGCATTCCGTCAAGGCTATCGATACGGTCTACTTTGCCTTGAATTTTCACAGGAAAATCCAATTCCGTAAAGAGGATAATAGCCTCCAGATTTTTTTCAATTTGCTTTAGTATAATTTTGTTTCCGCTTTTTATAGATTTGATTTCTTCTTTTAAGATGCTTTGCACATATCTTTTTGCCATTTCATAGGTAATCAGGTTTTTCCCGAAATTTAAATTTCCCTCCCTGAAAGTTTTTGAAAATTGAATGGTTACTTCCCTATCTGCTTGTGATTGCATTTTGGCAAGAATTTCAAGGGATAATGTTTGCTCCAGATAAGGTTCATATAAAACCTGGAGTGTATCATGCACTACTGTCCCCATGGTATTTGCAGCTATGGTTTCTTCCACATCTTCGAGGTCCCTTATCCTTAAAATGTACTGGGTATAAAAATCCATCGGATTTCTTATATAAGTAGTAAGACTGGATGGTGAAAAACCCCTTACCGCAATAGCTTTAATGATTTGCAACACTTCTGGGGTTTTCTGTACCTGCTTTAAAGCAGTGGAATTTATATCCATTTGTGGTGTGACTGTTTTTTTGTGAATTATGTGGGTTTTAGGGCTGTCATATTCCATTTGTAATAGAAACCTGCTTTTTTCACCTATTTGTATGCCACTGGTATGGTTATTATAAAGCAAGTATACCTTTGTGGCCCGATGCAACAAACGATAAAAATGGTAGGTATAAATGGCGTCTTTTTCCCTGTGGGTGGGCAGTTGGTATCTTGTTTTTAAATCAAAAGTTATAAAGGAACGGTTGCTCTTTCCTGCAGGTAAAATGCCTTCATTTACAGATACTAGAATAACGTTTTTAAAATCCAATCCTCTTGTTTCCAAAATCCCTAAAATCTGTAATCCTCTATAGGGTTCTCCTTTAAAATCTAAATTGGTTGTCTCAATTAGTTCTTTAAAAACTAAAAGTAGTGCTTTTGTGGTCTGTATATGTTGGAATTTTAAATTCAGTGTTTCCAGTTGATTGCAAACCTGGTATAATTTGAAGAGGGACTCCAGTATTATGCCATCGCTTTTAACTATTTTCTGGTCTTTTATATGAAGGATTATTTGTTTGAGGGCTTGAATGTTTGTGGAAACTTTATTTGTCTGTGAACTGAACAATAAATAAACTGCTTCCTTTTCTACTTCATGTGCAATTTCTAAAATTTGCCCGGAACTAATTTGAGTAAGGTTTTTTTCTTTTATGGATTTGATTATTTTTTTTCCGGTTTCAGGAATGCTGATTTTCCCCAATGGGTGATTCAGTATTTTATAGAGGTCTTTATAATAAAAGTTTTGTTCTCCATCCTGATGCAATTGAAGGAAGGCTTCAAAAAAGGTCACTATTGGTAATTCCTTCAATGGCATTCCCATAGTGATGTTTACGCTTTCTACGTTCTCCGGCAAAGAATTTAAGATGGGTAATAATAGTTTTTCATCTGTAAGTACCAACGCCGTATTTTCCAATTCTTCTTTGGAAAGATTTTTAAGTATTTCACTAACGTATTTTGTTTGGCCCACACTTTTGGAACATCCTATAATATCTATTTCTTTAGGGTTGTCGTAATTATTTGATATGTGTTTAAATTCGTTGTTTTTGTAGTATTTCCATTGTTCTTTAAATCCTCTTAAAAACAGGGATGCACTATGGTGTTCCTTTTCCATAAAATAACGGTCACTATCCCAGAATACTTCTCCATTTCCACTTTCCAGGAGCTCTTTTAGTATTTGTTGTTCCGCATTATTTAATGCGTTAAAACCAATGAAAATATGTTTTTTATGCCTGTTTGCCAGAAGGTAGTGCTCCATGCTATTAGCAGCTTCCCGATAGACATACCCTTGATGGGCAATTCCTTTTTTTGTAATTTTATCTGTAAAAGAAGAGTAGAGTTCAGCAAGGGAATTCCAGAAAGCCAGATAGTTTTCTATAAACTCTGTTTTTTCTGTGCTCATATACCAATGGTCCAGTTCTTTGATGCTTTTCAGGTAATGGAAAAAGAAGGCTTGGTCAATTAAGTTTCGGTCGATTTCGTTAAAATCATCCAACAGTACATTTGCCCAGGAAGAAAAGCTTTCAAAACTTTCTTTTTCTGAAGAAGGATTTGCAGTGAGATAAACTTCATAGAATTCAAACAGCAGTTCTATGGGATCACCAATTTTGAGATCTGCAATGTCTTCAATAAATTCTTCGATGTTTAAAATGGAAGGGGAGAAAATGTTTTGGTTATTCTGCTTTACTATCTCCTTTTTTAAAAAAGCACCGGCCCTTTTACTTGGAAATATAAATATAGAGGAAGATTGATCGGTTTTTTTTCTTATTAGTTCTTAAACGGTTTCTGCTTTGTGGGTTGTCATTCCATAAAAATAAGAAACGCCCCTGAATTAACAGGGGCGTTTGCTTTATTTATTTAGAGGTATTTACTATTTCTGAAGAGAAATTTCAACACGTCTGTTTTGTTGTCTTCCGGCAGCAGTTGCGTTAGTAGCAATTGGTCTGTCGAATGCATAACCTTCAGAAGTTAATCTGTTAGCAGATAAACCTATAGTAGTTAAGTAGCTCATTACAGATGCAGCTCTCTCTCTAGAAAGTCTTTCATTAAGAGCTCTGCTTCCAGTGTTATCTGTGTGACCTTCAATGTGGAATCTACTGTTAGGATATTCATTCATAACATTAGCGATACTTTGAAGAGCAGCATAAGATTCAGGACGAATTGTAGATTTTCCTAAGTCAAACAAGATTGTTTTAGAAAATTCATTCAATTGTTTGATAACTTCAGTTGTAACTTCTGGACAACCTTTGTTAGCTACAGTACCAGGAACGTCTGGACACTCATCATCTTTGTCCGGTACACCATCACCATCTCTATCTGGCCAAGGACAACCTTTGTTTTCTTTAGGACCAGCAACAGTAGGACACTCATCTAAATGATCTGGCACACCATCACCATCCGTATCAGGACATCCATTAAATTGTCTTAATCCAGGAACAGTAGGACACTCATCATCTTTGTCTGGGATACCATCACCATCAGTATCAGGACATCCGTTGAATTCTGGTAAACCAGCCTCAAAAGGACACTCGTCTAAATGGTCAGGAATACCGTCGCCATCTGTATCAGGACATCCGTTGAATTCTGGTAAACCAGGAACTAGAGGACACTCGTCATCTTTGTCCGGGATACCATCACCATCTGTATCAATTATACCAAACTGGAACACAATACCTGCAGAGTGTTGAAAATGTTTGATACCATAATCTTTTTCGAAAGCATGTTTGTATGTAGACTGAAGGTTAAGAGCAAGGCTCTCAGAGAACCAGATTTTCAAACCGGCTAAAGCATTTCCAGTTCCAAATCCGATATCATCTACCCATGTGTAACCACCACCAATACCAATTTGTGGATCAAACCAGCTACTGTTTAAAGCTTGTTTAAAGCTATATTTAATTTCTCCATCAGCAGCATAGTAAGTAAAATCATCTTGAAGGCCTAACCCAATATCTCTAACATTAAGGTCACCTAATTTTTTAATTCTATTAACCGAACCTGCAGCAGTAAATACAAAACCGCTTCCAATATATCTGGAAACAGTAAGTCTGGATACAGAAGGTAAAATATTCCAATGGTCATTTGCGTTAAAGAATTCGTCGAAGATCTCTCCTCTTAATTCTGCCGGAACTCTGCCGTCATCGTCAATACCAACTGGAAAAACGTCAACCGCATTCATGCCTATTTCAAAGGCCCATGGGTTATTTTCGTCTTGCGCAACCGCATTGCTTATTCCGAAAAAAAGCATGCTTGCGACTAAAAATCTGCTAAGATGTTTCATATTCAATAGTTTAATTTTAAGTGTTAATTGAAGCAAAAGTAAGTTGTTAAAGTTTATTAACAAAACCAAATCTACTAAATTTTTCAAAAATAATAGTAATTAAATTTAGTTTAGTACAATTTATTTTATAATATGGAGTTCTTTTCCAACTTTTTTGAAAGCGTTTATTGCCTTATCCAAGTGTACTTTCTCATGAGCTGCAGATAATTGAACACGTATCCGTGCCTTATCTTTAGGCACTACAGGGAAAAAGAAACCTATAACATAAATCCCCTCAAGTAAAAGTTTGTCTGCCATTGTTTGGGATAATTTAGCATCATAAAGCATCACCGGTACTATTGCTGAATCGCCGTCAATAATATCAAAGCCGGCTTCTTTCATCCCTTTTTTAAAGTAAGTTGTGTTTTCGGCAAGCTTGTCTCTTAAAGAAGTGTCATTTTCCAGAAGTTCAAAAACTTTAATGGAAGCCCCAACGATGGCAGGAGCCAAAGAATTGGAAAATAAATACGGCCTTGAACGCTGGCGTAAAATTTCAATAATTTCTTTTTTACCTGTAGTGTAACCACCCATAGCACCACCTAAAGCTTTACCCAAAGTTCCTGTAATAATATCGATTCTACCCATTACCCCTTTTTCTTCCAAAGTTCCTCTTCCTGTTTCCCCTATAAAGCCTGCTGCATGACACTCATCAATCATAACCAAAGCATCATATTTATCAGCGAGGCCACATATTTTATCTAAGGAAGCAACAACACCATCCATAGAAAACACCCCATCGGTAACAATGATTTTGAATCTAGCCCCACTCTCATTAGCTGCCTTTAACTGGGTTTCTAAATCTTTCATATTGTTGTTTTCATACCTGTAGCGGGCCGCTTTACA
>JBGTDF010000412.1:0-6352 GCA_041748455.1 Planktosalinus sp. | reverse complement strand
CTCCATAATTCTGCAGCTTCCAATGGTTCGTAACCAGCAATTGCCATTAATGTCAAACCTATTTTATCTGCTTCAGACTCATGACTTCTGCTAAAAGGCATCATTACCCCTACTGTAGTACCTAAACCATATGCAGTATTGAATATTGCCTGATTTTCCGGATTTTTTGCAAGTGCAACATTACCTGCAACAGCACCCAATTGTTGTAACTGCCCGGCACTCATACGTTGCTGACCGTGGTTAGCTAGTGCATGTGCAACTTCGTGACCCATAATGGCAGCGACACGTGCTTCTGTATTAGCAATTGGCAAAATACCTGTGTAAAAAACAATTTTACCCCCCGGCATACACCATGCATTTACAGCATCATCTTGTACTAAGGTAAATTCCCACTGATATTCATTTAAATAGCCAGCATAGCCATTCGCTGTTAACCAGCGCTCAGAAGCGGTCGCAATTTTTTGACCTACAGAATTTATTCTGTTGGCATCTGCAGTTCCTTTAACCACTTTATTTTCAGATAAAAACTGGTTATATTGTTGAAAGGCCATTGGCAAAATTTGTGAATTTGGCACCAAGGCCAAAGTTTGCTTGCCGGTAAAAGGATTTGTTGTACAGGCTACTAATACTGTCATTAATAATAGATATACAAATGCACTTTTAGTTTTCATAATATTTTATTTAGTTATTCGGTTAAAATTATAAAAAAAGGAATTTTAAAAATTTTTTTTAACCTTTTTTGTGATTTATAATTTATAAAATTGTGTTTTATTGCTAATAAAATAATTTACAATTGCATTTTGGCATGCCTTTTGACTAATACTTAAAAACTTTAAAATTTACTATTATGAAAAATTACATTTTTACCTTATTTATAGCTGCAGCTGTTTTTACCTCTTGTGAAGGACCGCAAGGACCTCCGGGATTTGATGGTCAGGACGGAGGATTATTTTTGGGATACACCTTTGAAAGAACGGTTAATTTTCAATTTATTCCATCTACAGGGTTACAAGAAGTTATTGTAGATATCCCTACAACCATTGAAGTTTTTGAATCTGATGCAATTCTCGTATATCGATTGGATGAACAACTTCCAAACAATGTCGATGCCTGGAGTTTAATACCACAAAACTTTTTTCTGGGTGGAGGAGACATTATTCAATATGTTTACAACCACACTTTCTTTGATATCAAGTTACTAATAGACGGCAACTTTGATTTAAGTACTTTAGGTGCAGGATTTACCCAAAATCAAACATTTAGATTTGTAATTGTGCCTGCTGACTTTGGTGTTAAAAGTGGCGTGGATATAAGTGATTACAATGCAGTTATGGATGCATTACAAATTGACTAAAAGTATTTAAACTTTTTTGGAAATAAAAACGTAAGTATTTTAAACGAAATTAGTCTAAAAAAGAAAAATCATGAAAAAAGTCGCATTCTTAGCTCTTGTCTTTATGGCATTCAGTTGTAATACGAAAGCACAAGACACTAAAAATCACGAACAAAAGTACCCGGTTGAAAAAACCGATGTTGAGTGGAAAGCACTACTTTCACCGGAAGCTTATAACGTCTTGCGCAATGCAGGTACAGAACGTCCCTTTTCAAGTCCGTTGGACAAAAATTATTCCCCGGGAGTTTATAGCTGTAAAGCTTGTGGCGTGCCTTTATATGAATCAGAACACAAATTTGATTCCGGCACCGGGTGGCCTTCTTTTGACCGCGCCGTGGAAGAAAATATCGAATATGACGTCGATTATAAAATAGGCTATGCACGCTCAGAATTAAAATGTGCCAACTGCGGAAGCCATTTAGGCCATGTTTTTGACGATGGTCCGAAAGAAACCACAGGAAAAAGGCATTGTATTAATGGTGTGGCACTTGAATTTATCCCTGAAAAAAAATGACAGAAAATAAATATCCCATAGAAAAATCGGAAAGCAAATGGCTGGAAGAACTTGGCGAGGAAAAATACCAAATCCTTCGCAAAAAAGGAACAGAAAGACCATTTACGGGAGAATATAATTTACATAAGGAAAAGGGTACCTATCAGTGCGCTGCCTGCAAGACCCAATTATTTGAAAGTGCTGCAAAATTTGACAGCGGTTGTGGCTGGCCTTCCTTTGATGAATCTATTGAAGGAAAGGTTAAGTATATTAAAGACACTACCTTCGGGATGATTCGCACAGAGATTCTTTGTGCCAACTGCGGCAGTCATCTGGGGCACGTTTTTAATGATGGCCCGACAGAGACCGGTCAGCGGTACTGCGTTAATTCATTAAGTCTCGATTTTAAAGAATAAAAATCTTACATAAATAAGTAAAAGTCCTTTGGATAAATTCAAAGGACTTTTTTCTTTTCTCATTCCAACCTTATTGCGTAAATTCGTAGCGAAATTCTTAATGAAATAAATCACACAAAAATGAGTAAATACGACATCATAGTTTTAGGAAGTGGTCCGGGGGGATATGTTACCGCAATCAGGGCATCCCAATTGGGTTTTAAAACCGCAGTAATCGAAAAAGAGAGCCTTGGGGGCGTTTGTTTAAACTGGGGTTGTATCCCTACCAAAGCACTGTTAAAAAGCGCACAGGTATTTGATTATTTAAAACACGCAGAAGACTATGGACTAACCCTTAAAGATGCAGATAAGGATTTTAATAAAGTAATTGACAGAAGCCGTGGTGTTGCAGATGCCATGAGTAAAGGTGTTCAATTTCTAATGAAAAAAAATAAAATCGACGTTATTAATGGTTTCGGAAAATTAAAACCGGGAAAAAAAGTAGACGTTGATGGTAAAGAATATAGTGCAGACCATATTATCATTGCTACAGGAGCTCGTTCCAGGGAATTGCCAAGCTTAAAACAAGACGGTAAAAAAGTGATAGGATATCGGGAAGCAATGACTTTAAAAACACAACCCAAGAGAATGTTAGTGGTGGGTAGTGGCGCCATAGGGGTTGAATTTGCACATTTTTACAACGCCATGGGAACAGAGGTTACTATTGTGGAATTTCTTCCAAACCTGGTACCGTTAGAAGATGAAGATATCTCCAAACAGTTTGAGCGTTCCATCAAAAAAGCAGGCATTAAGGTAATGACCAATGCGTCTGTGGAATCTGTGGATGCTTCCGGAAAAGTTTTAAAAGTAAAAGTTAAAACCCAAAAAGGGGAAGAAATTATTGAAACAGATATCGTTCTTTCCGCTGTGGGTATAAAATCAAATATTGAAAACATTGGCCTTGAGGATGTAGGTATCGTGGTGGACAAAGACAAAATCCTTGTCAATGACTGGTACCAGACAAATATCCCGGGATATTATGCTATTGGTGATGTGGTTCCGGGGCCTGCTTTGGCACATGTCGCTTCCGCGGAAGGAATAACCTGCGTCGAAAAAATAAAAGGTTTACATGTAGAAGCAATCGATTATGGAAACATTCCCGGATGTACTTATGCTACTCCCGAAATTGCAAGCGTAGGTATGACCGAAAAACAAGCTAAAGAAGCCGGTTATGAATTAAAAGTAGGTAAATTTCCATTCTCTGCTTCCGGAAAGGCAAAAGCTGCCGGTACTCCTGATGGTTTTGTAAAAGTTATTTTTGATGCAAAATATGGGGAATGGCTGGGCTGCCATATGATAGGTGCAGGCGTTACCGATATGATCGCTGAAGCTGTTTTAGGCCGAAAACTGGAAACCACGGGACACGAAGTATTAAAAACGATACATCCACACCCTACGATGAGTGAGGCTGTTATGGAAGCTGTGGCAGATGCTTATGGCGAAGTAATACACCTTTAGTAAAAAAAGTAAAATAGTTTTAAAGCTCCTGGAGAAATTCAGGGGCTTTTATAATTTTATGCCCATTCCCAGAAAGAGGCCATTCGGGCTTAATTCCTGAAAACCCAGTGCAAATTTAAGATGCATATCCAGCGCCGGGGTAAGATTGTAGCTGGTACCAATATCAGCACCTATCTTAACTTTATTCACAAAAAGATCAAAAAAGTAATTCACACTTGGTCCGGCAAGTAAGTAAAAATTCTGGGCAACCTGATATTTTGCATACATGGGTGCATTTAAAAACGCAAAGTTATTGATGCCTATATAAAGAATTTCCGGCTGAATGGAAAAATATTCATCTATTAAAATATCGAGAAATACACCCCCATAATACCCTACTTCTGCTTTGGGATTGGCGCCAAAACCGGCTTCCACTACTTTAAAGAAAGTGAGGTTTACCCCACCCTTGACACCAAAATCCACATGACGTTCCTGAGCAGAAACACTGGTAAAACACAATATTATAAAAAGCAGGTAAATATATTTATTTTGCATTCATTATTCTTTTAAAAAACTTTGTATTGCCAGTTCATAACTCTGTAGGCCAAAACCTGCAATTACCCCTCTTGCATGTGGCGCTATATAAGAAATATGCCTGAATGTTTCCCTGGAAAAGGTATTGGATATGTGTACTTCCACTACCGGGCAAGTGACTGCTTTGACGGCATCGCCAATAGCAACTGAGGTATGGGTGTATGCCGCGGCATTTAATATAATACCGTCAAAAGTATAGCCCACTTCCTGGATTTTATCGATAATTTCCCCTTCAATATTAGATTGGAATTGGGAGAGCTCTGCATCGCGATATTTGAATTGTAATTTCACAAAAAAGTCGTCAAAACTTGTGTCCCCATAAATATCATTTTCCCTTTTTCCTAAAAGGTTTAAGTTGGGCCCATTAATGATTATAATTTTCATATGGTAAATATATCTTTTTTTTAAGCATAAAAAAAGCCCCAATTTTTGGGACTTTTTAAACTATTTAAATTTATTATATTAAAACATAAATCCAAGGGATACCTGAATAACGCTGTTTTGCGCTTTAGCATCATCATCATCTGAAAAGTCATAGATATTAGCCAATCCTATGTTATACCTTCCTTGAAAAAACAAACCGCTTTCCAATCGGTAGCCAAGACCCACATTTAATCCGTAATCAAACCCGGATGTGGAATCTTTAACATCAATTGTGCCTGAATCCGTAATACCTGCACTGTTTGTTTCAAAATCCTGTTTTGCAGACATTAAAAACCCTAGTTGCGGGCCTAAATCCAAACTAAAATTATCTGCCACATAATATTTAAACATAAGGGGAACCTGAATATAATCCAGTTTTAAAGAAATATCTGATGAAAAGGTTTCCCCTAATATTTCTTCGGAAGTACTGCTTTTAGCCCCTTGTGAACTATACAGAACCTCAGGACCGAAAAAGAAGTCCTGTGCCAATGGAATTTCAGCAACTCCACCTACGTGAAAACTTGTGCGCATATCGGCATTTTCCACATCGCCAACAATGTTGGCAAGGTTAACACCGCCTTTTAATCCAAATCTTGCCTCCTGAGCTTGCATACTAAAAAAACCAAGAAGACCTAAGCCTATACTAAAAAACACTCTTTTCATAATCATTTATATTTTAGGTTATATTCGAAAATAGACGTTAATTTTCCAACCTAAAAATGAATTGGCTGTGTTTTAAGATATATTTAAATAAAAATTAGGAAAGATGAACCTCTTCATTTTTCGAAAAAGGTTTCTAAAAATTTCAAATTGGATATGAGTAGGTGAACGAGATTAAAACCCAATTTCAAATCCAAGGTTTATTGCATTTAAATTTGCGCCATCCAGACTAACCCCTGTATAAGAAATTACAGTGGCAAGACTTGCATAACCAAAACTTATACCCACTTTGGGTTTATAATAAAAACCACCGTCATTTCCGGTATTTAAACCCACAGCATAGCCTAAGTCTGTCCCCACAAACAGTATATCCAACACATAATAACGTGCAGATGCTGCCAGTGGAGCAAACTGTATGTCCTGCTTACTGGAACCTCCCAATGCAGGCGGGTTATTTCCACTACCTGATTTTCCAAAAAAGTTCTGGTAGCCGGCCACAGCACCTAGTTGCAATTTACCGGAAACATCAAATACATACCCCAGGTCTGCACCAAGACCAAACACAGATACCTCAGATAAATCCCCTAGCGGAAAACCAAAAAACCCTTCCAGCTTAACGCCTTGTTTTTGTTGTGCTATACCACTTGTGATGCTAAAAAGCAAAAAAACAATTAAAACAGTTATTTTTTTCATATAGTTTAAATTTATACTACTAATATAAAGAAAAGCTCCCAAAAGGAACTTTTTATATGAAATTACTTTAAAATTTGTAACCGGATTTTAAAAGCTAAAAAAAGCGGAAGAATATCTCCCGCTTTTTAAAATGCAAATTATTTTTTAGAAGCCAAATTCCACTCCTAATTGAATGGAAGAAAAAGTACCTCCACCACTAGTAAG
>JBGTDF010000411.1:0-8330 GCA_041748455.1 Planktosalinus sp. | reverse complement strand
CTTAAATGATATGGGCATCAAGGCCCTTTCCCTTTCTGGGAATATACCTTATAAAGATTTGGACAGACTGCTGGATAATTGTATCTATGGGAATTATAAATTTTTATATCTCTCCCCGGAACGACTGCACCAAGAGTTAGTACAACTGCGCATTTCCAAAATGAACGTTAACCTCATCGCAGTAGATGAAGCTCATTGCATTTCCCAGTGGGGAAATGATTTTAGACCGGCTTATAAAAATCTGCATATTCTAAGAGAGCTGCACCCTAAAGTACCGGTGATATCCCTTACCGCTACGGCAACCCCTGAAGTTCTTGCAGATACCATCAATGAGTTGCAATTAAGTGCCCCTAATGTAATCCAGAAATCCTTTTACAGGGAAAACCTTGCATACATAACCCTTTATGAGGAAGACAAGCTCTACCGAATGGAGCAAATACTCCACAAGCACGAGACAGCAATTATTTATACCCGCAATCGTAAAGGCACTGAAGAAGTAAGTAGAAATTTAAATCTAAGAGGATTTAAAACCTCTTTTTTCCATGGCGGAATTTCTTCGGAAGAAAAAAAAATAAGATTCAAAAACTGGATGCAAGAAAGCACTCCTATTATTGTAGCCACAAATGCCTTTGGAATGGGAATAGACAAAGCAAATGTGCGCACCGTTATCCATCTCGACCTGCCTGAAAGTTTGGAAAGTTATTTTCAAGAAGCCGGCCGTGCCGGAAGGGATGGGGAATATTCCAGAGCAATCTTGCTTCATAACGCCTCTGACGAGGTGCAGGTAAAAAACCAATTTTTGATTAATTTACCTACGCCTGATTATTGTAAACTCATCTACAGAAAACTTTGCAATTATTTATACATAGCTTATGGAGAAGGCCAGTTTACCACACATCCGTTTCATTTTGAAAAATTCTGCAGGCAGTATGAATTGCATACCATAAAAACATATAACGCTATACAAGCATTGGATAGACTGGGAATTGTTAAATTATCCATTGAATTTGGCAGAAAAACCGAAGTCCAGTTTTTAATTCCGTCCAATGTATTGCTCGACTATTTTGAAGGAAATAAACACGCTGCTATGGTGGGAAAAGCTATTCTTAGAATTTATACGGGAATCTTTGAAAAACCTTTAGCGATAGATTTAGAAGTAATAAGTTCTAAAACAAATTTTGAGGATACTACAATCTTGCAAGTTTTAAAACAATTTGAAAAGGACAATGTTATCCATTTAGAGCACACAACCACAGATGCTTCCTTAACATTTATAGAACCCAGGGAAGATGACAGAACAATCAACAGGGTTTCTAAAATCCTGATCAGGCAAAATAATAATAAAGAAAGACAAGTTGCGAGCGTATTACAATTTATCAAAAATGACAGGATTTGTAAAAGTGTACAGTTATTGGAATATTTTGGTGAAAGGACCACAATAAATTGCGGTGTGTGCAATGTTTGTTCCAAGCAAGAAAGCGTTCCGTCTAATAAAGAAGGGATATTAATTGCTGAAAAAATACTTTTACTTATAGAAGAGGAAGGTGCTTTGAGCTCCCGGGATATTTCAGAAAAACTTACCTTTACCGAATCAAAAATTATCTTTGTACTAAGATTGTTGCTTGACCAGCGCAAAATTAATTTGAATACTAAAAATCAATATACCCTTGCTTGATGAATGATTTACGAATTGTGTTTTTAGGAACCCCTGACTTTGCGGTTGGGGTGTTAAAAAAACTGGTGGAAAACAAAAAAAAAATTGTTGGGGTAATCACCGCTCCAGACAAACCTGCCGGAAGAGGAAGAAGTTTAAAGCAGTCTGCAATTAAAGAATATGCTCTTTCTCAAAATTTGCACGTGTTACAGCCCACTAACCTAAAATCAGAAGATTTCTTATCAGAATTAAAATCCTTACATGCCAATCTGCAAATTGTAGTTGCCTTCAGAATGCTTCCAGAAGTCGTCTGGAAAATGCCGGAATATGGCACTTTTAATCTACACGCTTCTTTGTTACCACAATACCGCGGTGCTGCTCCTATAAATTGGGTACTGATAAACGGCGAAACCAAAACCGGTGTAACGACTTTTTTTATAAATGAAGATATTGATACCGGAAATATCCTGCTTCAGGAAGAGATATCTATTGATGAAAAAGACAATGCAGAAAGCTTGCACGACAAACTTATGCATCTGGGAAGTGACCTGGTAGTAAAAACAGTAAACCAAATTGAGAAGAAAGAGATAAATGCAATTCCACAAACTTTTTCCGAAAAACTAAGACAGGCAAATAAACTGCATACAGAAAATACTAAAATTGACTGGACACTTCCCGGAAAAGACATACATAATATGGTAAGAGGTCTTAGTCCTTATCCATCAGCGTGGAGTTATTTATTTAATGACGGCAAAGAAATTGTAATTAAAATATTCAAAACCGAATTTGAAGAAGGAATTTCTTCGGAAGAAATTGGGGCTATTATTTCCACTAAAAAGACATTAAAAGTTGGGGTTCAAAACGGGTTTATATTAATAGAAGAATTACAATTACCCGGCAAGAAAAAGATGGATGTAAAATCCCTTCTCAATGGTTATATTTTTAAATCAGATGCAAAAATGCGCTAAACACTGATTGGTGTTGATTTCCTTAAAAACACGAAAAAACAAGCAAGTTTATCAACAAACTGTTAAAGTTATTAACAAATAACTTGATTTACCCCGTTATTACTTGCACGAACCGATAATCCGATTAAATTTGTAGAGCGAAATATTTACGTTTAACCAACAATTTAATTTTAAAATCAAATTTTATGAACAAATCAGATTTAATCGATGGAATGGCAGAACATGCCGGTATCACAAAAGCAGCTGCTAAAAAAGCATTGGAATCTTTCTTAGGAAATGTTGAAAAATCCCTTAAAAAAGGAGACAGAGTATCTCTAGTAGGTTTTGGATCTTGGTCAGTATCTAAAAGAGCTGCAAGAGAAGGAAGAAACCCACAAACTGGAAAAACTATCAAAATCGCTGCTAAAAAAGTGGTTAAATTTAAAGCAGGATCAGATTTACAAAAATCTGTAAACTAGTTTTACCAAACATCTTATTATCAAAGCTTCATCTTATCTTCGCGATAGATGAAGCTTTTTTCTTTCGTTTTTTGTTGAAGGTTTTTTTATTTTGTTAAAAAAAAATTGTAGCTTTAATAAAAAGAATTGAGCTATGACTTCCTTAAAACCCAACAAAGGGCACCTTTTAGTAGCAGAGCCATCCATCATTGGAGACACTTCTTTCAATCGTTCTGTAGTGCTTATTGCAGATGAAGGCACGAGTGGATTTGTAGGTTTTATACTTAATAAACCTTTAGATTATACCTTACATGATTTAATACCAGAAATCAATTCTAATTTATTGGTTTATAATGGTGGTCCGGTGGAACAAGACAACCTTTATTTTATTCATCGTGTGCCAAACCTAATACCAGGTAGCGTGGAAATAGCAGATGGTATTTACTGGGGTGGGGATTTTCTTACTGTCACCTCGCTTATTGAATTAAAGAAAATAGGAAAAAATGACATTCGTTTTTTTCTTGGGTATTCCGGTTGGGAAGCTGAGCAATTAGAAAATGAGCTGCAGGTAAACAGTTGGATTGTTATCGAAAACACCTACAAAAACAAAATTATTTCAAAAAATTACTCTTCCTTTTGGAAAGAAAAAATGGTAGAGTTTGGCGGTGACTACATCCTGTGGTCCAACGCCCCTGAAAATCCGAATTTTAATTAATAATTATTAGGACAGTCTGATTTTGACATTTAGTTTTGTTGTCAATTCTTTTGCGACCTCAGTAGTATAGACTTTCTTTCGGTATTTTGAAATCGATTGTATTCCCACAACTACATTTGTAATAAATAATTCATCTGCCTTTTGAAGTTCAAATGGGGAAATGGAGGCTTCTTCCAGTGTGTATTCCGGTAGTTGGTTGATTATTTCGATAAGTTGTTTTCGGATAATTCCACGAAGGCAACCATCTGTAATGGGGGGCGTTTTAATGGTTTTACCGGAAACCAGGAATAAATTTCCGTTAAGTGCTTCCACCACCATTTTGTTTTCATTAAGCAATAAGCAATTATCATAGCCATTTTCTTTTGCAAAAATTCCGGCCAGGACATTTAAAACTTTGTTGTTGGATTTTAAAGTAGAAAGCAAACCGGAAAGAATAAAGTGATCTTTAAAGAGTTCGACTTCATAAGGATTTGTATTTTGTAAGTAAAAATCAGTTTCCAGCTTTTGGGTGGTGATAATATAAGAAACACTGTTATCCGAGGGCGTGTATAAACCTCCTTCATTGCGGTAGACCTGCACTCTTGCTTTTACAGTACTTGCATCAGGATGACCTTCTGCTGCTGTTTGCAGAATTTGCTCCTGAAGGTATTCCATCGTAAAGTTCATGGGAATTTCCATGCGTAAAATGCGCATCGATGCCATCAATCTAAAATAATGATCTTCCCAAAAGAGAATTTTTCCCGAAGAGACGCGCAGCGTTTCAAAAACCGCATCGCCATAGGCAAATCCGCGATTAGTAGGGGATAAAAAAGCATCAGATGCAGGAACTATGTTTCCGTTTAAATTAATCATAAAAAAGCCTCGTTTTTGTAAAACGAGGCAAAGATACAAGTATTTTGTAGAGGTTACTATGTGGATCCTAAAACCTGTTTTAAATCAGAAACCATACTGTCCCAAAGCATTTTATTTTCGTCGAGTTCATCTTCGGGAGAAAAATCGGTAATCATCAAGGACACATCTTTGGTAATTTCATCGACTTGTATGCGCAATTCAAAATAGTAATCTGTTTTCTCATCTGCCATCCAGCGGAATTTGATGCGTTCACCACTCTTTTTCCCTAAAAGTTTGGCACTTTCTTCAGAACCGTTCCATATAAAAGTAAAGAACTCACCACGCGAATTTACATTTTCAGCATACCACTCAGACAGACCTGACGGAGTGGATATGTATTGATATAAAAGTGCAGGGGAGACTTGAATGGGAAACTCCATTTCATATTTTACTTTTTCTTCCATGTTTCTCAGTTGTTAGTTGGCGCCAATATATAGATTAAATACGTATTAGAAAAGAATAAAAAAATTATTTTGTTAAAATAAACCTTTGTCCTGGTATAAATTGTTTTTATATTTGCAGCCGCTTAAGCGTGAGGTTTGAGGTTTGAGGATTGAGGTTGAGTGTCGCCTTAGTCGGACGAGGTATTCTGACAGAAATGAATAATATAGTTATATTGAAATATAAGATTCCCGCCTTCGCGGCAATTTATGGCGAGGTATCAGCCAGAGGCAGACAGGGATCAGTTGGTTAGAGCGTCGGATTCATATCCGCCTGAGGCGGACGGGGGATTCTACCAGAAATGGAATAAAATAGTTAAATTGAAAAATACGATTCCTGCTTACACAGGAATAATTGGCGAGGTAGCTCAGTTGGTTAGAGCGTCGGATTCATAACCCGGAGGTCGGGGGATCGTGCCCCCCTCTCGCTACAAAAATCCCCTTAAATCAAGGGGATTTTTTTGTTTTATCAATTCGCTTTTACGTAAACACTTATATTATAGACCATTAACTAATTAACCAATTTAAATTTTAAACAATGAAAAGAAAATTACTTTTATTTACTACTGCTTTCAGTTTCTTATTAGTTTTCAACAGTTGCGGCGTCATGTTTGGTGGAAGCAAATATCAGGGAACTATTATAGCTGAGGGTCATCCTGATGCCATAATTTATGTCAATGGAGAAAGAAGTGGTGTGGGTCAAACTACCGGTCTGTACAAAAGAAACAGACCTTTGAAAGTGGAATTAAAACAAGATGGATGCGAGGATACTACTAAAAATTTTGATAATACTTTCAGAACAGGAAATTTCCTTTTGAGTTTATTTGCTTGGGGGATTGTGGGAATTGGTATTGATTTAGGTACCGGCGCTTCTTATAAACCAGACCATAAAGGAGATCCGGCCATCGAAAAAATGAGCGATAAAAACTATACTTTTAAAGTGAAATCTAATTGCTCTAAATAATATATAGTTCAGAACAGTTTTAGTCACTAATTAAAAAAGCCCTTGATAATTTCAAGGGCTTTTTTATTCTATATACTTTACAAATCTTAATCTTTTAATTTTTCTACAAGCCCATCCATTCTAACTATCTCCTGCTCCCCTGTCTTGAGGTTTTTTAACGTAAATGTTTTACTTTCCATCTCATTACCTCCGGCGATAACGACATAAGGAATATTGCGCTTGTCAGCATACATCATTTGCTTGCCCATTTTAATGCCATCCGGATAGAGTTCTGAGGCTATGTTGTTTTTCCGTAAGGCAGTAATTGCCTGCATTGCATACAGTGCTTCTGCTTCCCCAAAATTTATAAACAAGACTTTAGTGGTTTCTGCAATGGTTTTTGGGAAAAGTTCAAGTTCTTCCAAAACCAAATAAATGCGGTCCAGTCCAAAAGAAATACCAACACCGCTAACGCCTTTCAACCCGAAAATACCAGTGAGATCGTCATAACGGCCACCGCCGCCTATGCTTCCCATTTGCACTTTTTGAGGGGCGCTAACTTCAAATATAGCGCCGGTATAGTAATTTAAACCTCGTGCCAGGGTAACGTCCAGTTGGATTTCAGAAGCTTTCAAACCCAGGTTTTGTAATGTGTTTATTACAAACCGGACTTCCTCGATACCTTTTTTACCGGTTTCAGAAGTGAGCAGAAGTTGGGACAAACTGTTTAATTTATCTGCATTGTTTCCGGTGAAGCTAAATAATGGTTGGAGTTTTTCCAATGCCTGAGCAGATATGCCTTTTTCGAGCATTTCTTTTTTTACACCCTCCTCGCCTATCTTTTCGAGTTTGTCCAAAGCTACTGTAAAATCAATAAGTTTATCTTCAGCACCTATAACTTCCGCAATGCCGGAAAGTATTTTTCGATTGTTGATTTTTATGGTGATACCCGAAAGTTTCAGTTTCCTGAAAACGTCATCATAGAGTTGTACAAGTTCGATTTCCTGCCAAAGGGAATCGCTTCCCACAACATCTGCATCACATTGCCAGAATTCCCTGAAACGTCCCTTTTGAGGCCTGTCTGCACGCCAGACGGGTTGCATCTGAAAGCGTTTAAACGGAAAAGTGATTTCGTTCTGGTGTTGCACCACATAACGTGCAAAAGGTACGGTGAGATCATAGCGAAGGGCTTTTTCGGAAATTTTTGAAGTAATTTTTAAACTGTCTTTTTCAGCATATAAATTGTCCTCCACTTTATTCAAATAATCCCCACTATTCAATATCTTAAAAATAAGCCGGTCCCCTTCTTCCCCATATTTTCCCATCAGTGTTTCTGAATTTTCAAAGGAAGGGGTTTCTATAGGCTGAAAACCATACAACTGAAAACTACTTTTTATGGTTTCCATAATATAGCTGCGCTTTGCAACCTCTTGCGGCGAAAAATCCCTTGTCCCTTTGGGTACTGATGGTTTCTTTGACATAATAACTGAAATAGGTACAAATATCACATTATAAATCCAAAGTTTAAAATTTAAAGTTCAAAGTTTAAAGTTTAATTTTGAGGGTTGGGGAATCAAAAGTGGTAACAATTGCCGAAAAGAGCTTGTCCAAAAATATCCTGCACTAAAAAAGAAATTGTTTGTACCTTTACTTTTGTAACATTTCAACTACTTTTTAGTCCAATAACCAAAGTTATACTACATGTTTTCACTCCTAGGAGAAAATATACGCATTGCACTGGATTCCATAAGGACGCAATTGCTGCGAACCATTCTTACGATTTTGATTATTGCCATAGGTGTCTTTGCCCTGGTAATGATATTAAGCGCGGTAAAATCCCTAGAAAACACCATTGCCGGGGATTTTTCTTCCATGGGCGCAAATACTTTTAATATACAGCGCTATGATTTTCAGGTGCAAGTGGGTGGCCGCGGGGAACGTCAAAAAATACATCCCATAATTAGCTACAGGAATATCCGGGAATTTCAGGATAAATTTGAATTTCCGCTTACTTTGACCTCTGTTTCATTTACCGGTACCGGTGCTGCAGAAGTTTCTTATGATACTAAAAAAACTGATCCGGAAGTTCAGGTTTTAGGCGTAAATGAAAATTTTCTCAGCAACTCTGGTCTGGAATTACAGGAAGGAAGAGGATTTAATTACTTTGATATCGAAAACAACAACAACGTTTGCATACTTGGGGCAGATTTCATGAAGGGTCTTTTTAAGGATGAAAATGCCATTGGTAAAACCATAAGCGTTCGGGGCGTGAAGTTTACCGT
>JBGTDF010000410.1:0-6265 GCA_041748455.1 Planktosalinus sp. | reverse complement strand
AATGTACTTGGCGGAACGTTTACAGCTACAGATATAACTATTTCAGGAAACAGTGCACAACGTGCAGGTGGTGGTATTGAAGACGATTCTACAATAAATCCCGGAACCATATCACTTACCAATGTTACATTAAATAACAATATGGTTGCAAATTCCCCCGGAAATGGAGGGGGATTGCACATCACCGGTCCGGGTAATGCAACGATTACAGGCGGAACAGTAAATAACAATACTGCCGGAAGTGAAGGTGGTGGATTATGGAATGGCAGCGGTTTAATGATCGTGGACGGTGTTACTATCGATGGAAACACCGCAAGTGGAAATGACGCTGATAATGGTGGTGGAGGTATTTTTAATAATGCCGGAAATATGCAGATCACAGACAATACGTCCATTACAAATAATATAGCAAACGGTACTGCCGGAAGTGGCGGTGGATTATTGAGCATTGCAGGGGATATTGAAATCAGCCTGTCTGTCTTTGAAGGAAATTCCGCAAACAGGGCTGGTGGTGCAATCGAGGTAATAGATGGTACACTAACACTTATAAATGTGGATATGATAGGAAATGATGTGGATGGCGGTGCAGGAACACCTGCTCCCGGAAACGGTGGTGCTATTCATATTAGTGGCGTTACAACCACAACCATATCCGGTGGGAATGTTTTGAACAATGCAGCAGGAAGAGAAGGTGGTGGATTATGGAACCAGGCAGGAAGCACGATGACCATAACCCAGGTGACTATAGACGGAAACATTGCCAATGGTAGTGATCCAAGTGATGGTGGAGGGGGTATTTTCAACAATGGAGGTACTACAGAAGTGATATCTTCCACAATTTCCAACAACCAGGCTACAGCTTCCAATGGTGGTGGTATCCAAAACAATACCGGTACCACTATGGTAATAACGAGTACCATTTCAGGAAATACCGCAGCTTTAAATGGCGGTGGGGTTTACAACGATGATGTACTTAGTCTGAATGCAGTAACCGTGGCATTTAATGACGCAATGGTAAGTGGTGGTGGAGTAACCAATAATTCTACTATGGGAACTTCTGTAAAGAATAGCATTATATCCAATAATATGGCACCAATGGGAGCAGATGTATCTGCCACTGCAGGTATGTTTATTTCTGAAAATTATAATTTGGTTGCAGATAATGGTGATGAAATATTCCCTTTAGAAGCAAATGACATAACGGGTGTCCTTCCGTTTTTGGAGCCTTTGGCTAACAACGGCGGTCCTACATTAACCCATGCAATTCAAATGGGAATGAACTCACCGGTTATTGATGCAGGAGATCCAAACGATATGTTTCCTGACCAACGTGGGGAAGCTGTTTTTGGTATTCGCGATTTAGGCGCATTTGAAACAGATGAGTCATTAAGTATTGGAGAGGAAATTGCCTTGGGCAATGCTATTGTAATGTATCCAAACCCAGCAACACGTGGCTTTGTAAATGTGGATATTCCCTTGGTTTTTGGAACTACTGTTCGGATTCAAATTGTGGAAGCAGGGTCAGGGAAGATTGTAAATCAATTGAATATAAATTCCGGTAAAACCGAAATAAGCACACAAGGACTTTCTTCCGGTGTGTATGTGTTGCAGTTTGTTTCTGAAAATGCAGTGGAAACAAAACGATTGATTGTGAATTAGCCTTATATATTTAGGTTATATATCAGGTCGGTTCGGATGTACTTCGGTATTTTCGGACCGATTTTTTTTACTCATTTACAAATGCCACACTATGACAGGCAACAATAGCAGCAGTTTCTGTGCGAAGCCTGCTTGTGCCAAGGGTTACGGGAATAAAATTATTTTTAATGGCTAGTTCTATTTCCTTGGTCGAGAAATCCCCTTCGGGACCTATTAAAATAAGTACCGGTTCCTTTGGTTTAAGTTGGGTTTTTAAAGACTTTCTGTCGGTTTCTTCACAATGGGCAATGTACTTTTTACCAGTATCCTCTTTGGTTAGCATAATGAATTCTTTAAAAGAAATAGCCGTGTTCAGTTTTGGCAAATACGCTTTAAGCGATTGCTTCATGGCGCTTTGAATTATTTTTTCATACCGTTCAGGCTTTATATTTTTCCTTTCACTTCGATCACAAAAAATGGGAGTGATTTCGGTGACACCTATTTCCGTGGCTTTTTCCAAAAACCATTCAAACCTGTCGTTTAATTTGGTGGGCGCAACTGCAAGGTGTAAAATATAGGGAAGAGATTCCTGAGGAAATTCCTCCGTAATTTTTGCAATACATTTATTAGGATTGGCCTGTATTATTTCCGAAGAAAAAAATGAGCCTGAACCATTAGTTATTTGTAAAATATCCCCAATATCCTTTCGCAACACTTTAAGGATGTGTTTGCTTTCTTCCCGGTCAAAAACCAGTTCCTGGGAGATACGGGCAGCTTCTGAATTATAAAATAATTGCATACGTAAATCTAATACTTTATTTGGCTAACATATTTAATATTCCATTCGCGCCTTAGAAGAGATATTCAATTCTGAAAAATCTCCTTTTCTATACTTTAATTCACCTACCATGGCAATCATTGCAGCATTGTCCGTACAAAATTCAAACCTGGGAATATGGGTTGTCCAGCCCTGTTTTAGTTCTGCATCCTTTAGGGCTTTTCTGATACCACTGTTAGCAGAAACACCGCCACCAATAGCAATTTCTTTTATTCCTGTTTGCTTTGCGGCATTTTTAAGTTTATCCATTAAATAACTAACAATGGTATATTGAATGGACGCGCAAATATCGTTGAGGTTCTCTTTTACAAATTCGGGATTTTCTTTTTGCCGGTTTTGCACAAAATAAAGAATCGCGGTTTTGAGTCCGCTAAAACTAAAATCCAGAGGACCAACTTTTGGTTTCGTAAATGGAAACGCTTTGGGGTTTCCCAATTGGGCATATTTGTCAATCAATGGGCCACCGGGATAAGGAAGCCCAAGGATTTTAGCAGATTTGTCAAATGCTTCGCCCACGGCATCATCTATGGTTTGCCCTATCACCTGCATGTCAAAATAGTCGTTGACCTGTACAATTTGTGTATGGCCGCCGCTAATGGTCATCGCGAGAAAAGGGAAATTTGGTTTGGTTTGTCCTTCGGCTTCAATAAAATGTGCCAGAATATGTGCCTGCATATGGTTGACTTCTATCAATGGTATGCCCAGACCCAGCGCTAAAGATTTGGAAAAAGAAGCCCCTACCAAAAGCGAGCCCATCAATCCGGGACCAATTGTAAATGCTATGGCATTCAGGTCTTTTTTATCGATATTTGCATTACGCAATGCCTGATGAACCACCGGGACTATATTTTGCTGGTGTGCCCTCGATGCCAATTCAGGAACCACACCGCCATATTCTTCGTGAATTTTCTGGGTTGCAACAACATTAGATAGTATCTTTCCGTTGTGTATCACTGCTGCGGCAGTATCATCACAAGAAGACTCAATACCCAGTATATAAATAGATTTATTTTTCATTTAAAAAGGCACAAAAATTGCTAAATTTAGCATCAAATTAGAGTGCAAAGTTAGAATATTAAAACGTATCAAAAAATCAAAGGAATGCCCAATAGTGAAAATCACCAAATAAACGAAAAGGACAAGGGCGTTCCAGCTAAAATACCGAAGAAAAGGAAATACAGATGGGCAAGGAGAACGTTGCGCGTTTTATTATTTTTATTATTTGTTGTCATTGGGCTTTTAGCACTGATTTCCACACCTGCCGTACAAACTAAAATTGCCCACAAAGTCACGCAAAGCCTAAATGAAAAATATGGCACTGACATTAACATACATCGAATAGGCCTTAACTGGAAAGGTCAGGTAGCAATTCAAGGCGTCTATATTGCAGATCATCACAAGGATACGCTTATCTATGCGCGTAAGCTCGATACAGACATACTCAATTTCAGAAATCTTATAGAAGGACAACTGGGTTTTGGGAATATAGACTTGACAGATGCCAAACTTAATATTAAAACCTATCTGGACGAAACAACCGATAACCTTAGTATTTTCTCTAAGAAGTTTGCTCCCGAAGAACCCGATCCCGATTCTTCTTTTCTGTTGGAAACCAATACTATTAAACTTACCAATGCAAACATCCGGATTACAAATGAAAATCTGGAAAATCCGGAAGTGGTAAGTTTCAATGACCTGAATTTAAAGGCCAACAGATTTAAAATATTTAATGTGGATGTAGGATCTAACATCGAATATTTAAATTTTAAGTTCAACAATGAAGTACAGGTAACAGACTTACAGGCAGACTTTAGTTACACTTCAGAGAGCTTGAGTTTTAAGAATTTGGTTATGACCACAGAAGAGTCTGTCCTGAAGGGAGATATAAAACTTTCCTATGCAGAAGGTGGTTTGTCTAATTTTGAGGATGAAGTTCGCATTGAGGCGGCACTGTCTGAAACCACTTTATCGACTAACGATCTTAATGTGTTCTATAACGAGTTTGGCAAGGACCAGACAATTGTTTTTTCTGCAAATTTTGACGGAACGCTTAATGATTTTGAATTAAAGGAACTTAATCTAAATAATCAGGGAACATTAATTACCGGGGATTTCCGGTTTAAAGATTTGCTTAAAGGGGCTGATACCTATTCCGTAACAGCAACAAATCACGAAATTTCTTCCAATTATTTTGACCTTAGACGTTTTATGCCGAATGTTCTGGGAAGTGTGTTACCCAAAGAAATGGAATCCCTTGGCAATTTTACTTTTAACGGAACCACTTCTGTTACCGGAACAAATCTGGTTACAAATTCAAGGATAAATTCAGCAATAGGAAGTGTGGATGCAGATTTAAAAATGGGTTCCATCAATAATGTAGATCGTGCAACCTATGTCGGCACGATGGATGTAAGAAATTTAAATATTGGCAAATTGACCGGCACAAAAAGTTTAGGTAAAACTTCAGCAAGATTGCGATTTGATGGTAGGGGTTTTTCGCAACAAAATCTAAATACAGAAATAGGCGGAAGAATTTCAGGGTTTGAATTTAACGGGTATAATTATTCCAATATAGAAGTTGTGGGAACTCTTCAAAACCCAATTTTTAATGGTACTTTAAGTATTGATGATCCTAATTTGAAAATGCAATTTGATGGTTTGGCAGATGTAAGTGAAGAACAAAATAACTATGACTTTGAGGCAAATATAGATTTTGCCGATTTAAATAAATTAAACCTGGTTACAAGGGATAGTATTTCCATTTTCACGGGATCCATTACTATGGATATGCTGGGCACTAATGTAGATGATGTGGTGGGAACTATTCGGTTTTATGAAAGTACCTATCAAAATCTGGTGGATGACTACTATTTTGATGACATTTTTGTGATTTCCACATTTGAGGAGGATATTCGTACCATAGAGGTAATTTCACCTGATATTGTTACCGGGGAAATGTCAGGAAGGTTTTTACTGGGGGATTTGCCCAGTCTGTTCCAAAATTCCATAGCCAGTATTTATACCAATTACGTTCCACAAAGGACCACCGAAAATCAATACGTCAATTTTAACTTTGAGATATTCAATAAAATAGTCGAAATTTTTGTGCCCGAAATTAAATTTGCAGATAACACTATCATCAGGGGTTCTGTAGCTTCTGACGAATCGGAATTTAAATTAAACTTTAGAACTCCTGAAATTACGGCGTTTGGCAATTATTTTGAACGGGTAAATTTACAGGTCGATAATAATAATCCGCTTTTTAATACCTATGTGGAAATTGACTCCATCGATGCCGGGTTTTATGCCTTTTCTAATTTTAGCCTTATTAATGTTACTCTTAAAGATACCTTGTTCATCAGATCTGAATTTACTGGGGGACCAACAAAATCTGATATTTTTAATTTGTCTTTGTACCACACGATAAACCCCATGGGCAAATCGGTAGTTGGGATGAAAAGATCAGATATTATTTTTAAAGAAAACAAATGGTTTGTAAATGAAAACAACGACACACTTAATAAGGTGGTTTTTGATAATAATTTTAAGGATATCCTTATAGATTCGCTGGTTTTAAGCCATAATAATGAACTCATACAGATGTCAGGAGTTTTGAGGGACTCTTCCTATAAAGATCTAAAACTGCAATTCAGGGATGTGGATATTGGTAAAATTACACCCGAGATTGATAGTTTGCGACTTTCAGGAAATGTAAATGGAGGGTTTAACTTTTTACAAAAAGATAAATTATATTACCCAAATTCCAATGTTACCATTGACAATTTAATT
>JBGTDF010000409.1:0-3726 GCA_041748455.1 Planktosalinus sp. | reverse complement strand
AAAAAGTCTATACCTTATTTGGAAAGTGCTTTGCAATCGCGCCCAAATGACGAACAGATTATGCGCACATTAATGAATATATATACTATCATTGGGGAAGATGAGAAGTTTAGACAGATGAAACAAAGAGTAGATGCAATTGAAAACTAAAAAAAATCCCGATTTAAAATCGGGATTTTTTTTTTAGATTATTTTTTTTATAACGCGTAGCTTATGACTGTGCTTTTTAGTGTCCAGATTAAAAATGCCGGTATGGTCTAATCTATCGATTCTTACTTTACCGTGCGCATGAATAATATAATTATCTTCCATTAAAATGCCTACGTGGATGATACTTCCTTCCTCATTGTCAAAAAATGCCAGATCCCCGGGCTCACTTTCTTCAATAAAACTTAAAGATTCCCCTTGTGTAGCTTGTTGCCGGGCATCCCTCTGCAGTTTAAAACCATTTAGTTTATACACCATTTGTGTAAAGCCGCTGCAATCTATGCCAAAAGGCGTTTTTCCTCCCCATAAATAAGGGGTGTTTAGGTAAAGGAGGGCAGTTAAAACTATATTTTTTTTAGATAAAACGCCTTGCTGAAAATCACCATCATGGGTATGGTTTAAAAGGGACAATACATTCAGATTAGCACCTAAAGGAACTGCTATAAGCTGTTCGTGCTCATTAGTGACAAATTCCATAATATCGGAAGTTAGCTTTGGCATTGCTTCCTCCAAAGAATGATACGCTTCCGCGGAAATTTCAAAACACTGTTTGGAATCTATCCAACCTTCATAATCATCAAAAGCAAATCGTATGCGAATCCAGGTAGAATGTTGTTCTAAAATCTCAAAGTTGTCCCCATATAAAAGTTGGCTTACAAGTTCACTTTTATCAGAAGGATCAAAACGTACCGGAACAATGCTGAGAGGACAAATACCGTATTTCATAAACAGTTTTTTTCTTAAATACTACAATTTCCGTTTTCCATATCAGTTTGAGATGGATTATAAAGGTTATTGCCTGCAAAAAAACTTCCGGTCAATCCATTATTTATAAATACATTGGATAAGCCGCAGAAATCAGATAAATTTGAATTATCCATAATAAGAATATTACCAACCAAGGTTAGGGATTCAAGAAAATTTAAATTTTGATTTGTGGTTTCTTCGATAGTTAAATTACTTGAAATAACAGTTAAAGTATTAAAGCCACTTATAAGAATAGCAGGATGAATAAAATATGGCTGCTCAATAAGTAAATCGGAAACACTTTTTAGGTTATTAAAAGCACTAATTTCAGAAACATTTCTTATTTCAAGAGTTTCTAAGGTGATAAGGTTTTCAAACCCTGCAAGCCTGGCCAAATCGTCCTCATATCCATTTATATAAATACTTTGAATGGAATTTAAATTATTGAATGAATTTGTTTCTGAAACATTTAAAGTAATATGTTGTGCAGAAGTAAGGCTTTCAAAATCTAAAGGTTCAATAGTAATTCCAATTTCGAGAGAAATGTATAAAAAGGAATCTATCGTTTCTAAGTTCTGAAAACCGGAAAGTGAATTTAACGAATAATTATAAGCAATAGAAAGAGCACCGCTAACATCTTTTAAATTTGTAAGTTGGTCCACATTTTGAAGATTGTTATTACCATCTATGGTTAGATCCCCATTAATCGAAACTACATGTTCAAGACCTTTTAGATCTTGCAAATTGTCATTTCCAACAATTCTAAGTTCGCCTTGTACATTCGTTATATTATCCAGTCCGTTTAAATCTGTGATAGATTCATTATTTGCAATAATAATATCACCTTGAATGCTTGTTATATTTGATAATCCTGAGAGGTTTAAGAGGGAATTGTTACTCCCATCTGTATTTACATCACCAATATATACAAAACCATTTATTTTCTTTAAACCGAGGAGACCATTGATAGTGGTGAGGTTTTTACAGTTTATTATTACCAAATCCCCACCTAAGTTTTCTAAATTGCCAATCGCATCCATATTTTGTAATTGGTCATTAAAAGAAATTCCCAAACTTCCCCCAATAGTGGATATATTATTAAGGCCTTCTAAATTTGTAAGTTGATCATTGGACCTAATGGATAAACTACCCTCTATAAATGTCAAACTGGACAAGGGGGTTAGATCAATTATATCAGTAGACCCGACAACTGCGTCTACAAGGATAGCTAAATTACCTTGAACACCGGTATAATTATTTGCACCAAATTCATTCACCTCCATTTGGGATTCCAGGGTTACATCTCCATTAAATGGGTTGTTTGTTATATCAGAACCTGAATCTGTGGAGCAAGAATATAATAGGGCAATTAGGAAAGCAAAAACGTACAAATGGGTTGAATTTTTCAATCGTTTTATATTTTAGTTATTAATTAAAAATAAATAAAGACTATTATTTAAATGGTGTGAAATTGTTCAAAACATTTTAAAAACCAACCCATCTTATTTGATAAAGGATTTTTAATTTCTTTCGATAACTATTGCAGATGCACCACCACCGCCATTACAAATAGCAGCTGCACCAATTTTTGCATTGTTTTGTTCCAAAACATGAATAAGGGTTACCAGTATTCTTGCTCCACTACATCCCAGCGGGTGACCCAAAGCCACGGCACCACCATTAACATTCACTTTATCGTCTTTCAGTCCAAGGATTTTCATATTGGCCAAACCAACAACAGCAAAGGCTTCATTGAATTCAAAATAATCCACATCATTTATCGAAACACCGGCTTTTTCCAATGCCTTTGGAAGTGCTTTTGCGGGGGCAGTGGTAAACCATTTAGGTTCTTGCGCAGCATCTGCATATCCGGAAACATAGGCGAGTATTTTTAAACCAAGCTCATTTGCTTTTTCTTCACTCATTAATACTACCGCAGCAGCACCATCATTTATTGTGGAAGCATTTGCAGCTGTAACGGTCCCGTCTTTGGTAAATGCCGGACGTAATGATGGAATTTTATCCATGAATACATTTTTATATTCCTCATCTTCAGAAACAACTAGAGGTTCACCTCTGCGTTGTGGCACTTCCACAGGTATAACTTCTTGTGAAAATTTTCCATCTTCCCATGCTTTAGCAGAACGTTTATAGGATTGAATCGCAAAAGCATCCTGATCTTCCCTAGAGAAATTATATTCTATTGCACAAGCATCTGCACATACACCCATTGCATTGTTGTCATAAGCATCTACAAGACCATCTTTTTGCATGCCATCTTCCATGGTCATTGGTCCAAATTTATTCCCATTACGCAAATGTGCATAATGTGGAATATTACTCATACTCTCCATGCCACCGGCAACTACAATATCTGCATCCCCACATTGAATAGCTTGGGCACCCTGCATTATTGCTTTCATTCCGGATGCACACACTTTATTTACGGTAGTACAACCCACAGTTTCAGGAATACCGGCACCTAATGCCGCTTGACGTGCAGGCGCTTGTCCCACGCCGGCTTGTACAACATTCCCCATTAAAACTTCCTGAACGAGTTCAGGGTTTAAATTTATTTTGTCCAATGCACCTTTAATAGCTGCACTACCAAGTTGTACAGCAGTCAGAGAAGAGAATACTCCCATAAAACTGCCAATAGGTGTTCTTACTGCGGATACTATAACTACTTTTTTATTCATTATTGCTTTTTTTAATTCAAATATTGAAGAGCACAAATTTACGTAAATAATATAAAATATCAATTTCACATGC
>JBGTDF010000408.1:0-3452 GCA_041748455.1 Planktosalinus sp. | reverse complement strand
GTGAATTTTCACCCTCTAAAGCCTCCTTAACCATTTCAATTTCTTTTTTGTATTTATCTATCTGTAGGTTCAGCAGTTCAATACACTTCTCATAAAGTTTTTTCTTTATCATTTTAAAATTTTTAAGCCTGTAAAAGTACTTCCATTTCTATTTATAAACTACATCTTATCAAAAAAAATTAACCTCTATGCAAATTATAAGCCTTAAAGCTTATAATATCACTTTATAAGCTTTAAGGCTTATAATTTGCTTTTATAAGTCATTTGACTTATATTTGAATGAAATACAAAGCATATGGTAGCCGTTTTAACAGCAGATTTGATCAATTCCACAGCCTATGACAAGAAAACCTTGCAACAGGTAATTACAGTTTTAAAGCAGGAATTTGAAGAGATAGCTTCAGAAGATCAAGCAATGTTTGCAATTTTTAGAGGGGACAGCTTTCAGGGTATTCTTAAACAACCCAAAGACGCATTGCACGTTGCCCTGCGATTGAAAGCATCTGTTTGTAAGGTACAAAGCAGTACACAAAAAAAAACCAGTTCACCAATTGCCGATGTTCGCATAGCTATAGGAATAGGGCAGGCAGAGTACAATAAAAATGCCATTACAGAATCTAATGGGGAAGCTTTTCAATTTTCGGGAAAAACGCTGGATACCATGAAATCAGAAAATAAAAAAATTAGTTTAAAAACCGCTAATGCGGAAATAAATGGGGAATTTCAAGTGGGTTTGAAGTTTTTGGACAGTCTGACAGATAAATGGTCCATTGCCTCAGCCGAAGTAGTATATTATTTGCTGAAAGGTTTAAAAGAGCAACAAATTGCCAATGAACTCAACCGAAGCCAGGCAGCAATCAATCTTAGAAAAAAAGCAGCAGGCTGGGAGGAAATACAATTGCTCCTGCAGCGTTTTGAAAATACCATTGCTAAAAATTACACACCATGAATGAAAGCTTATTAATAGCGTTGCAGCTGCTTTTGGCGCATATAGTCACAGATTTTGTGTTGCAATCCAATAAAGGTATACTGCAAAAAAGAGCGAAAAAAAGCAAGTCAGCATATTTATACTTTCATGCATTTCTTGCCGGATTGTTGACCTATTTACTTTTACAGCAATGGACGCAATTTTTTATTCCGGTACTTATTATGGTTTCCCACTTTCTTATCGATTTGTGGAAGCTGCAGCAAAAAGAAGATAATTTAAAGTATTTTCTTTTAGACCAGTTTTTTCATTTGGTAATACTCCTGTTTTCGTGGTTGTACCTAACGTCGAATTTTCAGCAAACAGGTCCGTTTTTGGAAAGTCTTTTGCAGTCGCAGGCAGTTATGACCATTCTTTTAGGATATTTGATTGTTATTTTCCCCATTGGATTTATAATCGGGAAAGCCACAAAACACTGGCAGGATGAAATTGCCAAGGAAGGAGAATTAAACAGTTTGCAAAAAGCCGGTCGTTATATAGGTATTTTTGAACGCATTTTAGTACTCACTTTTGTACTGACAAGTAATATTGCGGCCATAGGATTTTTAATAGCTGCAAAATCCATTTTACGGTTTAGCGATAAAAGTAAAAGTGGCGGCAGAAAACAAACAGAATATGTGCTCATAGGAACTCTGATGAGTTTTGCGATGACCATAATCATTGGCTTTCTAATGCTGCAGGTACTTTATCTTGTTTGAAAACCGTTCAATTAAGAAGCCGTGCTGAAATCTAATTCCAGTAATTGAATATTGCTCTTGATGCGCTCAATAACAAGATTCATCATACGTTTATTAAGTGCCGAAGAATTTTGAATATATAACTCATATTCTTCTAAAGTAAATTGCCCGATGATCATTCCTTTCAGGGCATTCCTGAATTTAATGTCCCTTTGAATGGCATTTTCGATAAAATCCAAACGCTTTTCAATGGATAAGGTATAAAACCCATTTTTATGCTTGCCTATGTAATTCCGAAAAGAGGCGACCAATAAATCGTTTTGTAGCTTAACAACCGGTCTCAGGGTTTTGTTTTGAAATTTTTCGTCAAAACTCATTTCGGGGGTAACAATGGCAGAGGGAATTTCAGGTCTTAAATGGAGAATACTCAAATCGCGAGGTATCATAACATGAAGTTTTATTAAAAATATGCATTTTAGGGAGTACTTAAAATAGATATTCCCTGTACTTATAAACTATCTTATCAACAACTATTCCGTTAAAATTGCTATAAACAGACATCTTAAATAATGCCTATTCCTTAACTTTAAAGCTATAACCAAACAACTGTAAAATGGCAAGTATAACCTCTGTAAATCCTTATTCGTCAAAAGAATTAAAAACTTATAAAACCCATACCAATAAAGATATTGACGCACTTTTAGAGAAGGCAGATAAACATTTTTCCTTGTGGAAAAAAACTCTTTTTCCTGACCGAAGTTTCCTGATGCAAAACGCAGCAAAGGAATTGCTAAAAAACAAACGCGAATATGCAGAAATGATTACCAACGAAATGGGTAAGCCCATTTCCCAGGCAATTGCTGAGATAGAAAAATGTGCTTTGGTTTGTAATTTTTATGCAGAAAATGCGGAAAAGCAATTGGCTTCTGAACACATTAAAACCGATGCCTTTAAAAGCTACATTGTTTATGAGCCTATAGGGGTTGTATTGGCAATTATGCCCTGGAATTATCCGTTTTGGCAGGTTTTTCGTTTTGCAGTCCCTGCATTAATGGCCGGTAATATACCTGTTTTAAAGCACGCCTCTAATGTTTTTGGTTCTGCTTTATTGATACAAAAAGTATTTGAACGTGCCGGTTTCCCGGAAGGTTGTTTCACTACCTTACTTGTGGGAAGCGATAAAATTGAGAAAATAATAGAAAACCCAATAGTAAAAGCTGTTACCCTTACCGGTAGTGGACCTGCAGGAGCTTCCGTTGCATCTATTGCCGGTAAGAACATAAAAAAGACAGTTCTTGAACTTGGTGGAAGCAATGCTTTGATTGTTTTCAAAGATGCTAATGTAGATAAGACAGTGGATATTTGCTTACAGGCCAGATTTCAAAATACCGGTCAAAGTTGCATTGCAGGAAAACGATTGCTCATTGATGAAAAAATAGCAGAAAAATTTGTTGAAAAACTGATTTTAAAAGTACGCGAATTAAAAAGCGGTGATCCAGCAAATGAGGAAACTTATATAGGTGTTTTAGCACGGGAAGACCTCGCTGGAGAGCTGGAAGATCAGGTAAAAAAATCAGTCAAACAAGGTGCTAAAATTGTTTTGGGAGGGAAGCGGCAAGGAGCTTATTTCGAACCCACTATTATAACCAATGTAAAAGATACCATGACAGTTTTTCAGGAAGAAACTTTCGGCCCTGTACTTTCGGTTACGACATTCAAAACCGAAGAAGAAGCGGTAGCATTATCCAACAATTCAGTGTTTGGTTTAGGAGTTGCCCTTTTTTCTGAGG
>JBGTDF010000407.1:0-1734 GCA_041748455.1 Planktosalinus sp. | reverse complement strand
AGTATAGAGGAAGGCGCTGTGGAGAGTGGGGAGAAATATCTTGGGAAACACGGATGGCAAAAAGGAAAACACAACTAGTTTACGGTTTTCCGGCAACCACAACCACAATTTCTCCTTTAGGTGGTTTTGCGGTATAATATTCCAATACCTCTTTTATGCTTCCGCGGATGGTTTCTTCATGTAATTTGGTGATTTCCCTGGAAACGGAAATAACCCTGTCCTCCCCAAAAAATTCCACAAACTGAGCCAATGATTTTAGCAATTTATGGGGGGATTCATAAAAAATCATGGTCCTTGTTTCTTCTGCCAAAAGTTGTAACCGCGACTGACGCCCTTTTTTAACCGGTAAAAATCCTTCAAAAACAAATTTATCATTGGGCAGCCCACTATTAACCAATGCCGGAACAAACGCTGTTGCCCCGGGCAGACAATCCACTTCTACCCCTGCTGCCACACAGGCGCGTGTCAAAAGAAATCCCGGGTCGCTAATGGCCGGTGTTCCTGCATCTGTAATCAGAGCAATGGTATCACCTCCCTGAATGCGTTTTACAATGTTTTCTACAGTTTTGTGCTCGTTATGCATATGATGGGAATGCATGGGAGTGCCTATTTCATAATGTTTTAAAAGCTTTCCGCTGGTGCGGGTATCTTCGGCGAGAATGAGATCTGCTTCTTTTAATACCCTAATTGCACGCAAGGTGATGTCTTCTAAATTACCAATTGGCGTAGGCACCAAATACAGTTTTCCCATAAGTTTAGATTGTTAATCAGAGAGGATAGTCATTAAATGTTTACTACAGTAATCAATCTCCCTTTTACTCCGGATAATGTAACCTAATTAAAACTTTTTTCAACTATGCCCATAAAACGGTCTGCATAAATTTCTTTTCCGTTCCAGTTATTATAGTCAGGTTTAACCATATTTTCCAGAAAGTAGGTGCTCTCCTCTGCACTGTTCATGGTAGTTAATTGAGAAATAACGCGATGATACTCTTCACTATTCCCATTAAAAAGGTGTTTTATAAAAGCCAGGCGGTCATTTAATCCAATACTTAGACCATTGTTTAATTTGTCATTCAGTGATTTTGGCCTGCTTGGGTCTTTAACAAGTGTGGTGCTTTTAATGTTTTCAGGAGCTACAGGTTTCCCTGACTTAGGAAGGGATTCTATATTTTCTTTTCTTTCAAAAGTGGGCATTTGTTGGTAATGCACGGCAAAATCCTCTAATTCTTTACTGCTCACTCTTTTTGAAGGAATCACTTCTTCGAGAATTTTGTCTATCTCCTGTGTCTCTTCCGGCATTTGTGCCACTATGTCTTTGATTTTTTCAATTAGCGGCTCCGCCAGATTTTCCTTGTTAGCGGGTATTTCTACAGGAACCGGATCTTCTATGCGGGCAAGCTCTTCAAAAGTTTTGGAATCCATTGCTTCTATAGTGCTTCCTTCCCGAATTAATGCTTTGTTTTTTTCTTCGTGGTCCAGAACAATCAATTGCTCATAAAGGGCCAAAGTCTTTTCGCGCAATTTCTCATAATCTAAAGAGCTTTTATTGTCCAAAATTTCTTTGGCTAAATGCTGTAATTTCTCTTCCAGGTTCTTCTTCATAACTTTAACATTTTAATTGTGTAGCAACTTTTGTTTTTCATAAATTTACGCTTGGGTATAGAATCTGAAAAAGCAATTTTTGTAAATTTTTTCAGGGTTTGTTGCTCCATACTAGTATAACGATTATTA
>JBGTDF010000406.1:0-5138 GCA_041748455.1 Planktosalinus sp. | reverse complement strand
TATTATTAATTACTAACGTAAAACTTACTATTATGAACGAGGATCAATTTAAAGGGAAGTGGAATCAAGCAAAAGGAAAACTTAAACAAAAATATGCAGATCTTACAGAGGATGATTTAATGTATGCAGAGGGTAAATCTGACGAATTGCTTGGTCGTCTTCAGGAAAAAACCGGGAAGACAAAAGAAGAACTAAAAAAGGAAATTGATAATTTTTAATTAAAAATAGTTCATTATCAATTTATTTTATTGGCAGGAAAAGAGTCTTATTTTTAAGGCTCTTTTTTTGTTCTCTTCTCTAGTACATAAAACACCTGCGAAAATATAAACAATACTTTGAGCTTTTGTTTTTGTAGTATCTGTAAATCGTGTTTTTCAAATAAAGTTTCCCAATCTTTTTCACTCTTATTGGTATGTGGATGGCCAAAAAACTCCAGATTGACAAGACGATCCATTCCCCATGTAAGATATTTCATAACCACATTATTGTATACATCTTCTAAAATCAGGATACGCTTTTTAGAAACCCTTAAGGCTTCTTTAAATACAATTTCCGGTTCCGGGCAATGGTGCAAAACGGTTATAAGTAAACTGACATCAAAACTTGAATTTTGAAAAGGAAGTTTTTTTCCGTCGTAAAGTATTGGGGTTATCAAATTTGTATTTGTCCTGTCTTTAATATCTACCGAAGTAATGGTATGCCCTGCATTTTTAAGCATTAAGGAATACTGTCCGGAGCCTGTTCCTATATCTACTATATTTGAATTTTGAGGAATGTAGTTGTTAAAGAGCTTATTTTTGGTTTTTGCCCTTTTTATGTCTTTTACTTTTAGAATTGTTTGTATCACAGTCTGTTTTATGCTAATTCCAATGCAATTCTTATCATCTCTTCAAAAGTGGTTTCCCTTTCCTGAGAAGAAGTTTTTTCACCCGTTACCAGCGAATCTGAAATGGTTAATATGGAAAGGGCTCTTACACGATGTTTTGCTGCAACGGTATATAAGCCTGCGGTTTCCATTTCTACACAAAGTATCCCAAATTTAGACCACTTTTTATAACTTTCAAATTCATCGGCATAAAATTCATCACTGGTTAAAACATTCCCTGCTTTTAGCGGAATGTTCTTTGCTTTTGCAACCTCCACTGCTTTTTGAAAAAGTTCAAAGTTTGCCGTTGGTGCAAAATCAGCCCCGCCAAAACGCAACTCATTCACCCCTGAAGTAGAGGAAGCTGCCATCGCCAAAACAATATCCCTGATTTTTACTTCCAGTTGGTAAGAACCTGCACTCCCCACACGAATCAGGTTTTTAACTCCAAATTCCATTATTAATTCATTTGCATAAATGGAAATGGATGGAACCCCCATACCGGTGCCCATAACGGATATTTTTTTACCATTATAGACACCTGTGTAGCCCAGCATACCACGCACTTCATTAAAACATACCGGATTTTCAAAAAAGGTTTCTGCAATCCATTTTGCCCTTAACGGGTCTCCCGGAAGTAAAATGGTTTCAGCGATATCGCCTTTGATAGCGTTAATATGTATGCTCATTCCCTGTAGTTTTATCGGTTACTATGGCAATCCCTGAAGAGGTCCCTATTCTGTCTGCACCTGCTGCAATAAATTCCAGAGCCGTTTTTTTATCCCGTATACCGCCTGATGCTTTTATTTTAGCATTGTTTTCTGCAACACATTTCATCAATTTTACTGCCTCTATGGTTGCCCCGGAGGTGCCAAAACCGGTAGAAGTTTTAAGAAAATCAGCACCAGATAATAGGGCGAGTTCGCTGGCTTTTATGATTTCGGGTTTATTTAAATAACATATTTCCAATATTACTTTTAACACTTTATCCCCAATGGCATTTTTAACTGCTTCAATATCTTTCCAAACAGCATCAAAATTTTCACTTTTAAGTTGACCGATGTTCATAACCATATCAATTTCATCTGCACCGTCAGCAATTGCTTGTTTAGCTTCAAAAACTTTTGCAGGAGTGCTCATTGTTCCCAGGGGAAAGCCTACCACACTGCATAGTTTTACATCGCTAAGTTCTAATTGCGTTTTCGCGAAAGCGACATGTCCACTGTTTACACACACCGCATAAAATTGATAATCCACAGCCTCCTGACATAGTTTTTTTATGTCTTCTTCGGTAGCTGTTGCTTTTAAAAGGGTGTGATCGATGTGTTGGCTAAGGTTTTGCATGGTTAACAAAGATACTTTTTTTAAAAGCTAAATTATATGAGAATTCTCACACAAATTAAAAGAATTGTATTTCTCTAACTTACTTTGATGAAATGTTAACCACAAAGATTATTGGTAAAAGTGGGTTTGATATTTTTATATATTAAAGTAACTCACTTTTCCCTGCTTGATTCCTGAACACCAGTTTATCATCAAAAGCATCCAGTAAGATAATACTGTCTGTAGTGATTTTTCCGGCGAGGATTTCTTTGGAAAGTTCGTTTAAAACTTCCCTTTGAATGACCCGTTTCACCGGTCTGGCACCATATTGGGGGTCAAACCCTCTTAGAGATAGATATGCAATGGCTTCATCAGTAGCATCAAGGGTGATGTGTTGTTGCTGAAGCATTTTGCTCAATCCTTTAAGTTGTAACCCTACAATTTCCTGAATGTTGTTTTTTGTAAGTGGTGTAAACATTACTATATCGTCAATACGGTTCAGGAATTCCGGTCGCACGGTCTGTCTTAAAAGGCCCATTACTTCTATTTTTGCAGCTTCCATTGCGGTATCGATATCTTTAACGGTATCAAATTTCTCCTGAATGATATGGCTACCAATGTTGGAAGTCATTATGATAATCGTGTTTTTAAAATCTGCTACCCGACCTTTGTTGTCTGTTAATCGACCTTCGTCCAACACCTGTAATAAAATGTTGAAAGTATCCGGGTGTGCTTTCTCAATTTCATCGAGTAACACCACAGAATAAGGCCTGCGTCTTACGGCTTCCGTAAGCTGACCACCTTCTTCATAGCCCACATATCCTGGAGGTGCACCCACCAGACGGCTCACGCTGTGACGCTCCTGATATTCACTCATGTCAATGCGTGTCATTGCATTTTCATCGTCAAAAAGATATTCTGCAAGTGCTTTTGCCAATTCAGTTTTACCTACACCGGTGGTTCCAAGGAATAAAAAAGAACCTAATGGTTTTTTTGGATCCTGTAATCCGGCACGGCTTCTCCTAATGGCATCACTTACGGCAACAATAGCTTCCTGCTGGCCTACCACTCTTTTGTGTAAATGTTTTTCCAGTTTAAGCAACTTTTCTATGTCGCTTTGCAACATCTTGGTTACCGGAATTCCCGTCCATTTAGCAACCACCTCAGCAATGTCTTCATGGGTGACTTCTTCCTTGATCATGGAATTGTCTTGCTCTGCAACTAACTTTTGCTGCTCTTCCAGTTTTTCCTGGGCATCTTTTATTTTTCCATAGCGCAATTCGGCTACCTTGCCATAATCGCCTTCCCGTTCTGCACGCTCTGCTTCCAACTTATATTCTTCAATGGAAGTTTTAATGTTTTGGATGTTATCGACCACTTCCTTTTCACTTTTCCACTTGGCGTTCATCTCGTTGCGCTCTTCTTTTAAATTGGCCAAATCAGCACCCAGGGATTTTAATTTACTTTCGTCTTTCTCTCGTTTTATAGCTTCAATCTCAATTTCGAGCTGCATGATTTTTCTGTCCAATACATCCAGTTCTTCGGGTTTGGAGTTGATTTCCATACGAAGTTTAGAAGCTGCTTCGTCCATTAAATCAATGGCTTTATCGGGAAGGAAGCGGTTTGTAATATAGCGTTGCGAAAGTTCTACCGCTGCAATAATCGCTTCGTCTTTGATACGCACTTTGTGGTGGGTTTCATACTTTTCTTTGATTCCGCGCAAAATCGAAATGGCGCTTTCTGTATCCGGTTCGTTAACCTGAACCTTTTGAAAACGGCGTTCCAAGGCTTTGTCTTTTTCGAAATATTTTTGGTATTCGTCTAAAGTTGTCGCACCAATAGCACGCAATTCCCCGCGAGCGAGTGCGGGTTTCAAGATATTTGCAGCATCCATGGCACCTTCACCGCCGCCGGCACCAACGAGTGTGTGGATTTCATCGATAAAGAGAACAATGTTTCCGTCGCTGGAAGTTACTTCTTTGATGACGGCTTTTAAACGTTCTTCAAATTCCCCTTTATATTTAGCGCCTGCAATCAACGCCCCCATATCGAGGGAGTAAATCACTTTGGATTTTAAATTTTCAGGCACATCGCCATCCACAATTCTATGTGCGAGGCCTTCTGCAATGGCTGTTTTTCCGGTGCCGGGTTCGCCAACGAGCATTGGATTGTTTTTGGTTCGTCGTGTTAATATCTGAAGGATACGACGTATTTCTTCATCCCGTCCAATAACCGGGTCCAACTTGTTATCTTTTGCCAACTGGTTGAGGTTTCTGGCATATTTGTTCAAAGCATTATAGGTTTCTTCGGCACTTTGCGAGGTTACCCTGTCGCCCTTTCGCAATTCCTGAATTGCAGATTCGAGGCCTTTTTCAGTAACGCCCTGGTCTTTTAATATCTGTGCAATTTTACTTTTGGATTTAAAAATGGCCAAAAGCAGATGTTCAACAGAAACATATTCGTCGTTTTGTTTTTTTGCTATTATGCTTGCATCATTAAGCGCACTTTGCGCATTTCGCGAAAGCATAATATCACCGCCACTTACTTTTGGAAAACTTTGCAAAGTGGCATCCAGAAGCTGCTGAAACAGTTCGACGTTTACATTTAATTTTTTTAATAAAAATGGGGTTACATTTTCATCTACCTGAAAAAGAGCTTTTAGAATGTGCTCGTTTTCAATTTGCTGGTGACCCATACTTTGCGCAAACTGTTGCGCCTGCTGTACAGCTTCCTGGGATTTTATGGTGAAGTTATTAAAGTTCATATTTATTATAGTTAATGGTAAAATGGTTAATAGATTACTTCTATTTTTTGTTTTTAATTCAATAATTATTTTACAAATCCCGCACCATCTTAAATTTACGCCAAAATGTCTTTAAATAGGAACATATTGATGACTTTTTGTCTAGTTTTGTAAGGAATTCACGTAAAATCATACTTAATTACAATT
>JBGTDF010000405.1:0-4525 GCA_041748455.1 Planktosalinus sp. | reverse complement strand
ACTCGCTAATTTAATAAATTTGTCCTTCACTTTTTAAAAATTAAAAAATATGTTTGGAGACTTAATGGGAATGATGGGTAAACTAAAGGAAACCCAGCAAAAAGTAGAAGAAACAAAGCAACGTTTACATACCGTACTAATTGATGAACAAAGCAGTGACGGCTTATTGAAAGTTACTCTTACGGCAAACCGCGAACTAAAAAATATTGCCATTGACGAAAGCCTGCTGGCAGATAAAGAGCAACTGGAAGATTATCTTATTTTAACCTTAAACAAGGCCATTGCCAAAGCCACTGCAGTTAACGAAGCTGAACTTGCAGCGGTTGCTAAAGAAGGGATGCCAAACATCCCGGGATTGGATGGGATGTTTAAGTAGAGAAAAGATGTCAGTTGTCAGTTGTCAGTTGTCTGTTGTCGTTATGGTTAATTCATCATGACTCATCACTCTACACTCTGCATCACTAAGAATTGAACATCTAATGGTTATGACTCATCACTCTGCAAAACTGAACACTGACCACTGAATACTGAACAAGTCTACCAGCCGCCACCCCCGCCACCGCCGCCGCCGCCGCCTGACGAGCCGCCACCCCCACTTCCTGACGAACTGCCCGGAGGTGTGGATGCCGAGGAAATGGCAGATGAAAAAGTGCTTCCCATAGTAGATGAAAATTTTTGAGGGGAAAACGCCATGGCACCAGCCGCACCCACATACCAGGTGGGGCTGTAACTTTGGGTTTCCTGCATGGATTTTGCGAGTGCATTTTCAAACTTTTTGCCCCATTGATTTTCCACACCCAATGCAATGGCATAGGGCAACAAAGCTTCAAAACGTTCCGGGGTCAGGTACGGTTCATGCATTGCATCCAGTTGTTTTTGTTCTGCTACGGAAAGGTACATTTTAAACCCCTCTATTTCATCCATAACCGCCCTGCCTTCAATAGTTGGTGCTTTGATAAGATAAGTAAACAGGGAAACAAGCACAATCAATAAAAAAATCAAGATCAATGGAATTGCCGGACCCGGCGAAATTGCAAATGTGATAATAACCAGAAAAACGGAGGCGAAAATACCTTTTACCAAATGCTTGGAATGCAGGCTGAAATATTTGGGTTTCATTTTTTTGTTAAGTTTCAGGGTAGCATTTGTCCTGGCTTTTGTAAACCTGCTGTGGTTTTTATTATCCAGTGCTATTTTTTGATTCCCCGAAAAAAGGGAAGAAGATATTGCCTTTTCTTCTTCCGAAAGAAGGGTAAAATCTGTTGATACCCTTTCTAAAGTGTATTTCTTTTTTAAGTTGGTGATTTTTAAATGCCCTTTTACTGCCATGCTCACAATAGCTGCAGAAATTACCCGCTGCGTTATATACATTTTGTGTAAAAAGGCAGTGTCACCCGGACTAAACCCAGCCGGAGGGTCAAATAATGGAATGATAGTTCCTTTTGGCGGGTCTACCCCTACTTTTTTCCAGGCCCTGTAATAAAGCAATGTAACAATCCCCAAGCCAATCAGAGCGAATAAAACGTGAAAATTGTCTTTAAAAAAAAGAAGTGTCTTTTCAGTAGCGGTGGGTTCTTTTACGAAACCTTTTGGCCAGGCAACCGCAAAGGTTAATTGCTCAAAGGGTTGTAAAGCACGTGTGGTACTTATCGTTAAAACATTACCATCTTCCTCTATATTGCAATTACAGGTATTTTCTCCTTGCATTCCGGTATAAGCAGCGTTTTGCAATATCTCAGCACCATTCGGTAATTGCACAGTTACGGTCGCATTTTCAATCCGGAAAGTCCAGTCTCCTCCTATGGCATTGAAATACAACTCGTCAAAATCCTCAAAAAACCCGATCTGACGTGTGGTTCTGTAAAGTATGGAATAGGTATATTCCCCATGAGATAAAAAAGTATTTTTATCCCCAATATAGACCCTTACCCCATTGCTTTCTTTTTCAGTAAAATAAGGTTCCTCAATTCCATCCTTCAGCACTTCCAAAACCGTAAACCCCACATTAAACTTGGTGCCCAACTTATCTTTATATTTTGTGGGAAACGTACGGTATATCCCCCGTTTGATGTCGTTGCCTTCTGCCTGAACGGTTATATCTTCCCTGATAAGAACATCCCCCGATTCTTCCACGGTGATTTGTGAATTATAACTAAGGATGCGTTCCTGTGAAAAACCGGTGAAAGGGAGAATACAAAATAAAAGTAGCAGTATATGTTTCATCTCAAAGCTTTTAAAAGTTTACATCAGGAACAGCACGTTCCGTTTCATTTTTGATATCAAAGAATTCCCGACGTTCATGGTTTGCTGCTTTGGCAACAAGCTTTGACGGAAATTGTTCTATAAGAATATTGTAATTTCTTACACTACCATTATAATATCGCCTGGCCCTTTGCAAATCATTTTCCACAAGGGAAAGTTCCTTTTGCAATTCCAGAAAATTTTGATTGGCTTTGAGCTCCGGATAGTTTTCCACTACAATAAAAAGGCTTCCCAATGCTTTGGAAAGACCTACTTCGGCAGTTTCCTGATCGTGGACATTTGTGGCGTCCATACCTTGCGATCGCAGACGGGTAATACTTTCAAAGAGGTTTTTTTCATGAACGGCATAACCTTGTACCACTTTTACAATGTTAGGTATCAAATCATAGCGTTTCTGCAATTGCACATCGATACCGCTCCACGCCTCTTCCACCATGGTGCGTAAGCGTATAAGGGTATTGTAGATATAAATAAAATAGACAATAATGAGTATGGCCAGGGAAATAAGTAAAACGCTCATAAATTGTATTGGTTTTAAAAGTTGTTTAAAGATATAGAATATTTACAAAACTTAAAGATTGGCGGATAGGTTTTGGCCGAAAATAATCCCAAAAAAAAGTAAAGCCGCTAGAATTATCAACTAATCCTGGCGACTTCACAAAAAAATATAATGTTTACTTCTTAAAAGATTCTAAATCTAAGAACTAAGAGGCATTTTCCCTCTTAATCTGATTCAGTGCCGAACCTTCCTTAAACCATCCAATTTGTGCCTCATTATAGGTATGATTGGCTTTTATCACATCTTTACTTCCATCTTTGTGAAGAAGTTCCATTGTAATTTGCCTGTCTGGTGCAAAATCTTTTAAATCGATGAAATTAATGGTGTCATCCTCCTGGATTAGGTCATAGTCTGCCTCGTTGGCAAAAGTCAACCCCAGCATTCCCTGTTTTTTCAGGTTGGTTTCATGTATTCTGGCAAACGATTTAACCAATACCACACGCACTCCCAGATGTCTGGGCTGCATGGCTGCATGCTCCCTGGAAGAACCTTCCCCATAATTATGATCGCCCACAACCACTGTTGGAATTCCTGCTTTTTTATATTCCCTTTGCACATCAGGTACACCACCGTATTCGCCCGTTAACTGGTTTTTTACAAAATTGGTCTGCTGGTTAAAAGCATTCACGGCACCTATCAAGGTATTGTTTGCTATGTTGTCCAGATGCCCCCTGTAACGCAACCATGGCCCAGCCATCGAAATATGGTCAGTGGTACATTTTCCAAATGCTTTAATAAGCAATTTTGCGCCCATGATATTTTGACCATCCCAGGGCAAAAATGGATCCAGCAATTGTAATCGTTCTGAAGTAGGATTTACTTTTACCTGTACCGAACTCCCGTTTTCTGTTGGGGCCAAATAACCGTTATCTTTCACATCAAACCCTAGTGGCGGTAATTCAATACCTTGTGGCATTTCCAGACGTACTTCTTCGCCATCCTCATTGATAAGAGTGTCGTTCATCGGGTCAAAATCCAAACGTCCTGAAATCGCAATAGCCGCAACCATTTCCGGCGAACCTACAAAAGCGTGTGTATTTGGGTTTCCGTCAGCCCTTTTGGAAAAGTTTCGGTTAAAGGAGTGTACTATGGTATTTTTCTCATCGCCTTTCATATCACTTCGGTCCCACTGTCCGATACACGGCCCGCAGGCATTGGTGAATATGGTTGCATTCAAATCTTCAAATATTTTAAGAATACCATCGCGCTCTGCGGTGTATCTAATTTGTTCAGATCCCGGGTTAATTCCGAAATCAGATTTCGCTTTAAGTTTTTTATCCACGGCTTGTTTTGCTATGGAAGCAGCACGGGTCAAATCTTCATAGGAACTGTTGGTACAGGAACCTATCAATCCCCATTCTACTTTTAAAGGCCAGTCGTTCTCTCTTGCTTTTTTTCCAAGTTCTCCCACAGGTGTGGCAAGATCAGGAGTAAAAGGACCGTTTAAATGCGGACGTAATTCATCCAGATTTATTTCGATAACCTGATCAAAATACTGCTCAGGATTTGCATACACTTCCGGGTCACCGGTAAGGTGCTCTCTTATTTTATTTGCCTCATCAGCTATATCATTTCTGTCTGTAGCGCGTAGGAAACGTTCCATGGCATCGTCATAACCAAATGTCGAAGTGGTTGCGCCTATTTCAGCACCCATATTACATATTGTTCCTTTTCCTGTACAGGAAAGGTTTAAGGCACCGTCTC
>JBGTDF010000404.1:0-1555 GCA_041748455.1 Planktosalinus sp. | reverse complement strand
TGTTGCAGATTTTATCAAACCCACTGTCAATCAATATAGCGACAGAAGAGGATTTTCGCTTTTTGAATATCCTTACCGAAACACAACTGCAAAACTTATTGAACTACAGAAAAGAACAAGGAGGTTTCACGTCCATTTATGAACTACAAAGCATTGATGAATTTGACGTACAAACCATCCAGCGCTTTGCACCGTTTGTTGTCGTAAAAACCAATCAACTCAAAACAAGTTTCCTAAAAAGTATTGCATCGCGACAAAATACCTATCTCATTCTTCGGTATGATTATACCCTTCAGGAGAAAAAAGGATTTACAACCGAAGTGGATTCAGCCAGTAAATTTTTGGGATCGCAACCCCGCATCTATACACGTTTTCGCAGCAGCAAACCCGGTGATTACAGCATCGGTTTTACCCTGGAAAAAGATGCAGGGGAAGCAATGCTGTGGCGTCCGAAAAACCAATACTATGGTTTTGATTATTCATCCTTTCATGTACAAATTCAAAATAAAGGCCGTATAAAAAATTTAATTGTCGGGGATTTTCAAGGACAATTTGGCCAGGGACTTTTGTTGGGTGGATTTTTTGGTTTTGGGAAAGGAGCCGAAACCATTACTACCACACGAAGAAGTTCGATTGGTTTTGTACCCTACACATCGGTTCACGAAAGTGGGATGCTGCGCGGGGCAGCGGTGACTCTTCAGGCAAATCAACACATCGACTTTTCGGTATTTTATTCACAAAAAAGAAAAGATGCCAGATTGAACCTGGAAGATGTGGATGCACAAATCACTTCATTCCAAACCACCGGTTTCCATCGCAATGAAAAAGAGTTGGCTACCCGCAATAAAATCATGGAATCCAATTATGGTATAGTCGCCAACTTCCAGTATAGAAAACTCAACGGTGGCATCATCATGAATGGGACATCTTTTGAAAACCGGGTTCAAAAATCGAAGTCGGTTTATAACCAATTTACATTTGAGGGAATCCGAAACAATAATGTAGGCGGGTTTGCTACGTATTCATTCAACAACTTCAACTTCTTTGGTGAAGTAGCGAAATCCTTGAATGGCGGTTGGGGTGGTGTAGTTGGGGTATTGGGTAGCCTTACAGATAAAATTGATATCTCGTTGTTATTTCGGAAATACGATCCCAATTTTTATAGTTTTTACTCAAACGCATTTGGTGAGTCGAGCTTGCCACAGAATGAATCCGGAATGTATTGGGGTTGGAAATACACAGCGAACAGAAAATTATCAGTTGCGGGATATCTTGACTTGTTTAGTTTCAAATGGCTTCGCTACCGAAGCTATGCACCTTCGGTTGGGCATGAGTGGTTGCTGCGGTTGAATTATTCATTGAACAAAAAATCATTGTTCTATTTTCAATACAAGGAAGAGCAAAAGGTCATGAATATTTCGGGTGATGCAAACCTCTACTATACCACGGCAGGAATAAAACGAAGCGCGTTGATAAATCTTAGCTATTCACTGGCAGACAACCTTCAAATGAAAACACGGGCACAAGCAAGCGCGTACCGGTTCAACAAAAATTC
>JBGTDF010000403.1:0-5472 GCA_041748455.1 Planktosalinus sp. | reverse complement strand
GCACATAGATGGATTGGAAGGGTGTATATAGTACTGGGACTGTTAGTGGGAATTACCGCTTTAATAATGGGCTTCCTGATTCGTTTTGGGGGTATTGCAGAAACAACGGCAGTAACCATTTTCGGTATTTTTTTTATATATTCCCTGTTGAAAGCCTATATCCACATAAGGCGAAAAGAATACAACCTGCACCGGGAATGGATGATAAGAGCGTTCAGCATCGGTCTGGCGGTGGGTACTATGCGACCGGTAATAGGACTTCTTTTTGCGTTTACGGATATTTCCTTTAATGTCTTCTTTGGCTATACATTCTGGTTTGCTTTTATTGTGCATTGCATAGTAGCAGAAATATGGATTCTTTACACAAGAAAAAATAGTCCTACCTGAGCAAGCCCAAATCGTTAAACTTTTTTGTGTCTTTTTCATTTTCATTACTTAATAAATAATTTATTGAATAAAAATGTATATTTATTGTTTATCAATAAATATTTACTATATTTGCGACATAATTCTAACTCTTAACTACTATGTCCAAAAAAAATAACATCGTTTTTACAGGCCTTCATATTGTTGCTTGGATCATCTTCGTTGGCTTGTGTATTGAAGCCGGTGCGTTGCTTGTAAACTTTATTTTCAGTTTCTACAGACCTGAATTTGTCCAAAATCTCTATCAAAAGTTGGACTTAAGTGAAATGTATGCCCTCAATAAATGGGCTTTTTATCAAGCCTATAGTTTTATACTGGTCATTGCCATTTTGAAGGCCTACCTGTTCTATGTGGTTATCATGCTTTTAAGCAAACTCGATTTGGAAAAACCGTTCAACAATGAGGTTGCGAAACGAATTAAAAACATCAGTTACTATACCTTTTCCATTGGCATCTTAAGTTATATTGCACAAGAAAGTGCAAAAAACTTATTAAAACGCGGCTTTGAAACCGATATACTTAACCAATTTTGGGCAGACAGCCAGGCATATATTTTAATGGCGGCTGTAATCTATGTTATCGCAACTATTTTTTCAAGAGGAATGGAAATCCAGAATGAAAACGATTTAACCATCTAGCCTATGCCCATAATAGTTAACTTAGATGTAATGATGGCAAAGCGCAAGATGTCATTGAATGAACTTTCCGAAAAAGTAGGATTGACCCTGGCTAACCTTTCCATTCTAAAAACCGGAAAAGCAAAAGCAATGCGGTTTACCACCCTGGAAGCTATTTGCGATGCACTGGACTGCCAGCCGGGGGATATTTTGGAGTATAAGGAAGGTGTTTAATTAATAGCGAAATAGGAGTTTGTTCTCTACATTTTCTTCTCTTTTTTCCAAATTCAGAAAACTTCTAACTTTTAACTTTGTACTTAAAGAAACAGTATATTTGAATATTCCCAAAACAGTTGTACTATGAAAATCGCATTTCGTCTACTATTCCTCATCACTTTATTCGTTTTGTTTTCCTGTAACAAGGACTCAGACAATGAGATTTTGGGTAGCTGGAAAGCAGTATCCATTACTTATGAAGACGGGGAAATTGCCCTTCCGGATGCTGAGTATCTTTTAACTTTTGAAAACCCGAGCCAATACAGGCTTCAGTTGGATATCAACAATTGCTTTGGCGAAATTTCTTTTAATAACAATACGGTGGAATTCCCGGATGGAATAGGGTGTACCGAAGCGTGTTGTGATAGTGATTTTGCAATTTCATTAGCTCAAGAACTTCCGCAAACACAACAATGGGAAATCACGGCAAATCAGCTTTTATTTTCTAATGATATGGGACTTCAGGTCGTTTTTAAAATGAAATAAGTTATGCAACTGCTTTGTAACTTGTAATTTTATTTGCCGATAAATAAGTCAGGCAGAGCCGGCAATAAAATTCAGGAAACGTATAAACTATATGAACTTATTTGATTATGTAAATAAAAAAAATGGTGTGCCGTTGGGGCATTCCAGTTCACTTCGTAATAATTTACATAGGTCGCTTGGGAGTAAAAACTTTGCAACCTTTTGGAATTTTTGGAATCCCATATTTGGATACTATTTAGGTAAAAAAATATTCAAACCACTAAAAAAAGTAATTCCAACTGCTTATGCGGTCATTTTGACCTTTACTTTTTGTGGTCTTATTCACGATTTAGTAACAACTTTGTTAAGAGGAAAACTATCTTTGTTCTTTTCAGTCTGGTTTTTGATTATGGGGAGTGTTGTCATTATTTCAAAAGAAATAAACTATGATGTATCCCATAAAAAATGGATTTTCAGGGTTATTGTAAATATATCCATTATTACAGTCTGTTTAATCTTGACAATTTATTTAAATACACTTTTTAATTTTTATTAAAAATGGAACACTATAAAACCTGGCTCTGCGTCCCGAGGAATCGGGATGCAACTTTGTAGCATTAAATTTTGACCAATGAAATTATAAATTCCACTCAACTACTCATAAACTAGACTATTAACCCACAAACCCAATGAAAAAAACAATAACCATCCTCCTCCTGTTCTTAATCGCCCTGAGCATCCAGGCACAAACCCCACGGGTGACGGTAGAGACAATTCGTTCGACACAAAACGAACTTAATGAAAAGTTCACTAACCCCGAGACCACAATACTGGAACCCGGGGTCTTTGAAAAGTTCAAGGGCCTTGCCTTTTACCCCATTGATTTAAAATATACCGTGACCGTACGTTTTGTGCGAACCCCCGATGAAAAACCTTTTTTAATGCCCACCACCACAGACCGCTTGCCCGAGTATGTGAAATATGGTGAACTCCACTTTCAACTGGAAGGCAGGGACCTAGTGCTGGATGTGTTTCAGAACACTGCTCCAAAAGAAGGCTATGAAGACTATTTATTTTTACCGTTTACAGACTGGACTTCCGGCGATGGCTCTTATGGCGGTGGGAGGTACCTCGATCTGCTTATCCCGGATACAGATACTTTGGTAGTAGATTTTAATTCCTCTTACAATCCCTATTGTGCCTATAACGACAAGTATTCCTGTCCCATACCCCCCAAACAAAATGATTTGCCCATTCGCATAGAAGCAGGGGTAATGGACTTTAAAAAGGATTGATATTTTAGGACACACACCTTTTTAAAATAATAACTCTACAAACCTAAAACGTGAATTAACTAAAAACTCCATAAAAATTAGAAACAAAGAAAATTCCTACAATTATTGCTCATTTTTTAAATAAATTATCCATTAAAAGCAAATATTTTCGATGAAATGCATTTTAATCCTTTTATTACACAAATTATAAGTAGCTTTGTATCCCTAATAAAACATCAGATGTAGTTTTATAAGTAACTAAAACTTCGGTAAACCCCTGTAATTACTGATAATTCTGATAAAAAACAATTATAGAAATAAAAATGTTCAAATAGTAAACATCCGGAAATTCCGGGCAGTTACCAACTGCAATTACTGTTTGAAATGCTCCTGTTTTTCTAAAGGATTGTAATGGGAATCAATGATTTTTGAAGATATTTATATTTCGCATAATTTTTTTTATACATTTATTTTAATATTTAAACCCCAATTCACATGAAAAAACATTACCTACTTGTGTTTTTCCTTTTTTGTTGTACAATTGTTTTTACACAAAATCCAGGAAATTCCTTGCATTTTAACGGGGGATTAAATCACGTAACCGCAAATTTGCCCGCAGTATTTGATGATATCCCAAACAATGACATCACCGTTGAAGCACAGGTGCGATATACCGGATCTGGCTTTACACGCGTGTTTTTTGCACAGCAAAACCCAAACAACTACTTCAACATTAGCATGACCAGTTTTTCAGGTCAGCTGGAATTGTATGTCTATGTAAGTATCGCCGGTACTGTGCATAGCGTGCGAATTGTTGAAGGACTAATGTTGGGCGAGAACCACCATATTGCTGCTAGCTGGACAGCGGCAACTGCTACCATTGAAGTTTTTATTGACGGCAACCTTGCAGGGGTTACTTTTGGTGGTGATTCCTCTACAGGAACAAATGATGTAATGACCATTGGTGCCCGCACAGACGGTGCACAATCCTTTATCGGGGAAATTGACGAACTCGCCATATGGAATGAAGCGCGACTGCTTTGCCTATTGGTACAGGACGCTAATGAAGGTATTGATCCCGGCACACCAAATCTGGTGGCTTATTACACCTTCAATCAAGGTGTTGCCGGTGGCGATAATACAGGAATAACTACCTTGACAGATGCCACAGCAAACTTTCATGGGACTTTGCAAAATTTCGTCTTAAATGGTACCACCTCAAACTTTGTTGCATCACAGGCTTTTTCAACCGTTATCCAGTCACCGGACACCAATCCGGTTGCTTTATGCAAGCCTCCTTTTACTATTCAGTTGGATGCCAATGGGGAGGCCACTATCACCGTAAATGATATCGATGATGGTAGTTTTGATCCCTGTGGCGTTGCTTCTATAACTATAGATAAAACCTTTTTTACCTGTGAAGATGTTGGGCCCAATACAATTACCTTAACTATCACCGCCACTAACGGGAATACCGCAACTTGTACTACAATAGTGACCGTGGAAGATACCATGGATCCTATTGCTTTATGTGTGGCACCCTTCACAGTACAATTGGACGCCAACGGGCAAGCTTCAATCACAGCGGCCATGATTGATAATGGGAGTACTGATAATTGTGAGATAGCATCTTTATCACTTGATATTACCCAATTTACCTGTGCCGATGTAGGCGACAATACCGTGACCCTGACCGTAACAGATACCAGTGGGAATACCACTACCTGTACAACTGTGGTTACTGTAGAAGACACTTTAGATCCCGTTGCAGTATGTGTGGCACCGTTTACAATACAATTGGATGCCAATGGCGAAGCTTCCATCACGCCGCAAGATATTGACGGGGGAAGTACCGCTTCCTGCGGAACAGTTACCCTGGATATTGATATCACTGATTTTACCTGTGCAGATGTTGGCGACAATATTGTAACACTAACTGTTACAGACGGAAACGGAAACACTTCCACTTGTACCACTGTTGTAACAGTAGAAGACAACGTTGCACCGGAAGCCCTTTGTGTAGCTCCGTTTACAATTCAACTGGATTCCAACGGACAAGCTTCCATCACGGTTGCAGATATTGACAACGGCAGCACAGATGCCTGCGGAATTGATACGCTGACGATTGACCAAACGGACTTTGATTGTTCACATATAGGTGACAACACCATAACATTAACAGTAACCGATGTCAATGGAAATACATCCACATGCACCACGGTTGTAACAGTAGAAGACAATGTTGCACCGGAAGCCTTCTGTGTAGCTCCGTTTACAATCCAACTGGACGAAGATGGAAATGCAAGCATCACAGCGGCAGATATTGACAATGGCAGCACAGATGCCTGCGGAATTGATACGCTGACGATTAACCAAACGGACTTTGATTGTTCACATATAGGTGACAACACCAT
>JBGTDF010000402.1:0-1712 GCA_041748455.1 Planktosalinus sp. | reverse complement strand
ATGCAGTAATTTTTATCAGTTTTTTGATAGAGATAGCCATACATTCTTGCAAGTTCCAAACTAAAAACCCCTACGATTTGATTTTTGGGAAAAGCCGGGTTAACCATGGGTCCCAACATATTGAAAAAAGTTTTTACGCCTAATTCTTTTCTAACTGGGGCAACTTCTTTCATAGCAGGGTGAAATAGTGGCGCGTGAAGGATACACATATTTGTGGTTGCTATACATTTTTCTAAAAAATCAAAATCCTTACTGAAATGGATGCCTAAATATTCCATCACATTAGAACTCCCGCTAACGGAAGAAACCCCATAATTACCATGTTTAGCAACTTTGATACCGGCTCCGGCGGTAACCAATGATGCAGTGGTGGAAATATTAAATGTGTTTTTACCATCACCACCGGTTCCACATAAGTCTATGGGATTATAGTCTTCTAAATCTACCCGGATACACAATTCAAGTAACGCATCCCTAAAGCCTTCCAGTTCTTCGATATGGATAGGTCGCATCATAAACACCGTTAAAAATGCAGCAATCTCACTTTGGGAAAAATCCCCTTTGGAAATTTTCACTAAAGTGGATTTTGCTTCTTCTTTGGTCAGGACTTCGTGATGTATAAGTCTATGAAGTGTGTTTTTCATATGTTTAAAGGGATAAAATCTTTTAAATTATTGCACTAATTATGTATCCAGTTTTCGATTATTTTTTTTCCATCGGGGGTAAGTACTGATTCCGGATGAAATTGCACACCTCTAACGTCAAAAACTCTGTGTCGTAAGGACATAATATTGCCATTATCATCCAGACTGGTGATTTCTAAAACATCGGGTAGGGGGTTTGCAACTACCCAGGAATGGTAACGACCCACCTCAAATTGGTTTTCCAAACCCTGAAAGAGAAATTCATCACTTACTTGTTGTGTGATTTTTGTTGCTACACCGTGAAAAACCGTCTCTAAATTTATTAAACTTCCACCGAACACTTCACCAATTGCCTGTTGCCCCAGGCATACACCGAGTATGCTTTTTGATGAGGCATATTTGTGGATGATGGCTTTTAACAATCCGGCATCTTCTGGTATTCCCGGTCCCGGGGATAAAAGTATTTTGTCATAAAATGCTACTTCTTCCAATAGAAGCTGGTCATTTCGTTTTACCGTAACCTTGGTGTTTAACTCTTCCAAATAGTGCACTAAATTGTATACAAATGAATCGTAATTATCGATGACTAAGATGTTTTTCATTTCCTGTTTATTAAAAGTATATCTATCGCTTTTGAAAATTTAATCCTTTTTAATTTCTTTCTTAAATTTCTTCCGCAATCCTAATTGCTGTTGTTAATGCTCCTAATTTATTATAGACTTCCTGTAATTCATTTTTATTATTTGAGGTGGCTACAATACCGGCACCGGCCTGGTAATGTAAGGTATGATTTTTACTAACAAACGAGCGTATGATGATTGCGTGATTAAAATTTCCTTTAAAATCCATAAAGCCTATGGCGCCACCATAAAGATCTCTGTTTTGGGTTTCTATTTGCTCGATGAGTTGCATAGCTTTGTGTTTTGGCGCACCACTGAGTGTTCCTGCAGGAAAGGTATCTGCCACAATTTGTAGGGTAGAAGTACCTGTTTTTTTCTTTCCGGTGACTTTACTTACCAAATGTATGACATGGGAGAAAAATTGAACTTCGCGATAGGTTTCTACTTG
>JBGTDF010000401.1:0-2706 GCA_041748455.1 Planktosalinus sp. | reverse complement strand
TTATTGGGCATTTGGTTAACTTAATCTGTGTTTTCAGAAAAATCATCTAAATCCCTTCGGTCTTTTTTAGTAGGTCTTCCCACACCTTTGCCACGATAGTAGTCTTTGGCATATTTAAGGAGTTCTATTTTTTCCAGCGATTCTTTTGGGGTGGTGTCTTTTCGGTAAAGATCCACTAATTTTGCTCCCACTCTGGCTTCAGGATTAGCAATGACTTCCAATTGGTAATCTATCTGATCCCTGCGTAAATTAATAGTATCCCCGGGATATACCTCACGAGATGGCTTTACAATATCTTTATTTACACGTACTTTACCTGATTTGCATGCATTTGTTGCAATACTCCTGGTTTTGTAATACCGAACGCACCATAAATATTTATCTACACGCATTAAATAAGTCTTTTTAAATTACGTTAATCTTTAAGACAAAAATACTAGAATATTGTATCTTGCGCCACTAAATCCAATAATAATGAAATTGACTAGTAAAATATTATTTTTTTTCCTGATAGTTGCTGTAACTGTTGCTTCTTGTAAAAAAGATGATGATGATGGGGTTATAATTATTCCTGAACGAGAAAGATCTGAAGAGGCAATTGCTGCAAAAGCAGAAATTGAAGCTTTTTTACAAACACATTTCTATAATTATGAAGACTTTGCAAATCCGCCTGCAGGATTTAACTTTAAAATTTTATTTGATACCATTGCAGGAGTTAATGCCGATAAAATTCCATTAATAGAACAAGTTTCTTCAAAGACAGTTGTAGACAGGGTTAAACCTGAAGTTTCTTATACTTTATACTTTCTAAATGCGATTCAGGGAGAAGGAGTATCTCCTATATTTGCCGATGAAGCATTGCTTTCTTATAAAGGCATACTTATGAAAGATAAAACACCATTTGATGCATCTGATGCTCCTGTTAGATTTGATTTAACACAAACCATAGTTGGTTTTCAGGAAGGGGTTGTTGAATTTAATGCAGCAACAGGTTTTGTTGAAAATCCTGACGGGACTGTAAGTTTTGAAAATTTTGGTGTAGGTGCCGTATTTATTCCTTCAGGAATAGCCTACTGGATTTCACCACCTGGAGGTGGTGCTTCAGCTATACCTTTATATGCACAACTTGTATTCACTTTCCAATTGTTTGATGTCACAAAAGATGTAGATCATGATGGTGATGGGATTCCATCATTTATGGAAGACTTAAATAACAATGGAATTTTAAATGATGATGACACAGATGGAGATGGTATCCCAAATTATTTGGATACCGATGATGATGGAGATGGTGTTTTAACCATAGATGAAATTATCATCAATGAGGATGGTACTATTACTTTTCCAGATTCTAATAATAATGGGACCCCTGATTATTTAGATCCTACATATCCTAACAATTAAATATAAATCGCTTAAATAAAAAAACTCCCAAAATCATTTTGGGAGTTTTTTTATTTTATACATATAGATATTTTATTTTTTCCTGGAGACCACTTTTTTGACTGCCTTAATAATAGCTTCAGCATTCAATCCATATTTTTCCATGAGTTGTGCAGGGGTTCCTGACTCGCCAAAAGTATCCTGTGTTGCAATAAATTCTTGTGGTGTTGGATGATTTTCAGCAAGCACACGTGCAACACTTTCCCCTAAGCCACCTAAAAAGTTATGCTCTTCAGCTGTTACAATGCATCCGGTTTTTTTGACACTTTTTAAAATAGCATCGTTATCCAATGGTTTTATAGTGTGTATATTGATTACTTCTGCGCTTATTCCTGCCTCGTGTAAAGCAATGGAAGCTTCCAGTGCTTCCCATACCAAATGACCGGTAGCAACGATAGTCACATCTGTTCCTTCTTGTAACAACACCGCTTTTCCAATTTCAAACTTTCCGTTTTCAGGGGTAAAGTTAGGTACGCTTGGTCTTCCAAAACGAAGATAAACTGGGCCTTTATGTTCTGCAATGGCTAATGTAGCTGCTTTGGTTTGGTTATAATCACAAGTATTGATAACAGTCATTCCGGGAAGCATTTTCATTAATCCAATATCTTCCAGGATTTGATGGGTAGCTCCATCTTCACCAAGGGTGACCCCTGCGTGAGAAGCACATATCTTTACATTCTTATCGCTATAAGCAATACTTTGTCTAATCTGGTCATATACTCTTCCGGTAGAAAAATTTGCAAAGGTTCCGGTAAACGGAATTTTTCCGCCAATGGTTAATCCCGCAGCAATACCCATCATATTTGCTTCAGCAATACCTATCTGAAAAAAACGTTCCGGATGATTTTTCTTGAAATCATCCATTTTTAAAGAACCAATTAAGTCTGCACAAAGAGCGACTACATTGGGATTTTTTTGGCCAAGTTCGGTTAAACCGTCCCCAAAACCTGAACGAGTGTCTTTGCTTCCTGTGTTTGTGTATTTTTTCATTTCTTATCCGAGATTTTCGGTATATTTTCTATTTAATAATCCCCTAAAGTTTCTGCATTTTGCGCTAAAGCAATTTCCAGTTGTGCATCATTTGGTGCTTTTCCGTGCCAGGCGTGTGTGTGCATCATAAAATCCACACCATTACCCATTATCGTGTGCATTAAAACACAGACAGGCTTGCCATTTCCGGTTTTGGCTTTTGCTTTTTTCATTCCGTCAAGGATAGCTTCTAAATTATTTCCTTCTTTAATACTAACAACATCCCATCCAAAC
>JBGTDF010000400.1:0-3623 GCA_041748455.1 Planktosalinus sp. | reverse complement strand
AAATTCACATCTGCCTGATTTGGCGTAAGGTTATTAGGGTTGTCTATTAAGTCTAAATCGGTGGTTTCGCAGGAATTAAAAGCGAAAAGTCCGAGACCTAGAAATAGTATTATTCTTATTTTTTTCATAATTATTAATTTTTTAGAAAGTTGCTTTTACTGTAAATCCAAAACGTTTTCCACTAGGACCATTTAAGAAGTCAAAACCTCTACCATTACCAACACCAACACCAATAACGTTAGGATCAAAGTTTATGTGTTCAGGTGTGTTGAAAGCATTGTAGTATAAGTTATAACCTGCAAAAGTGAAGGATACCGCTCCAAAAGGAGTTCTTTCCAAGAATTGTTTAGGTACGTCATAGCCTAAAGAGATTTCGTTTAAGCGGATTACAGAACCATCATATACTCTTAACTCTGTTGGACCAAATCCAATATTGTCAAAGTAATATGCTGATGCATTTAACTGAGTAGTATTAGGAGTACCATCTTCTGTTACACCTGGTAAAATGAAAGTATTTAAACGATCATCTGTATCCTGAGTAATTCCTCTTGCAAGAAGACCACCAATAGTATTGGAGAAAATATCCCCACCATGCTGATAGCTAATCAAGAAATTAAAGTTAAAACCTCTCCAGGACATGCTATTTGAAGCATTAACAATAAAATCTGGAGTTGCATCCCCAATAATATTTACACCAGTTTCAGATATATAATTACCTGTTGCATCTACAAGAAGGTTGCCGTTTTCGTCACGGGCAACAGTAGTACCTACCATTGTGCTGAAAGGTTGATTTAAAATAGCCGCATTACCTAAGTTTGTAAAACCGGCATAAATTAATTGAGAATCTTCATCAACATCATCACCCAAATCTGTTACTGTCGTTCTGTACTTAGTATAGTTAGTATTGATGTTCCAGTTAAAACCTGTTCCAGCATTACGAACCGGGTTAATCCCTAAATCTACTTCAAAACCATAGCCATCCATTCTACCAATATTTACACTTGTAACTGTATAACCGGTGGATGGGTCTAACCCTCTGTCTGTGATTAAGTCTGTAGTTACTCTATCATAGTATGAAAAGTCTAAAGACACTCTATTGTTTAAAAATTTAGACTCAAAACCAAATTCTAATTCTTCATATAATTCAGGTCTTAAACCCGGATTTCCTAAGCGAGTAGCAGTAGTATTGGTAATACTAACTGCACCACCTGCTGCAACAAATGCCTGTGAATTCAGCAACAAGTTATTAGCAACCGGGTATCCGGTAGCAAAACCTGCTGATGTACCATAACTAGCCCTTAACTTTAAATAGTTAATACCATTTGTAGATCTTAGACCTGCGAAGGCAACTGAGGGTAGAAAGGACAAACTTGCACTTGGATAGAATTTAGTGTTTTCTATTTGGTTTGAAACCCAGTCATTTCTGGCAGATAGATTTAAATATAAATAGTTTTTAAAATCTAAATCTGCTTGACCGTAAAGTCCAACGATATTTCTTTGAAATGTTAATTGAGATACAGGAACAAATGATTTAAAGTTATAATGTCTGAATACATTGAAAACGATTTGATCAGAACTTGAGATTCCGGTTCTATCATAACGTTCATATTTAGATGTTGCACCTGCTGTAAAGTTAAGACCTAAGTCATCAGAAAGTGTATAGCTTCCGTTCAACATAAAGTTATGATCCCAAATACTATTTACATTTGTATAGGTTGTATAATCACCAAAATCAATTGTTGCCGGGAACCCACCCCCTCTATTAGTTCCTACTTCATTAAATTCAGAATACACGTCATAACCTACGCGGTAAGATGCATTTAAATTGTCATTGATTTCATAAGACAACATATTAGAACCGAATGATCGATTTGTTTCTTGTTTTACAAATGCATTTCTTACTGTCCAGTTTGGGTTTACAATACGATCATCACCACGATAGTATACACTTTGACCTGTTACAGGATTTTGAAAAGGCAAATCCATTAAAGGTAAGTTAGTTGGCGTGTAGAAAAGGTCACCAAAAACAGATAATCCGTTTTGTGCTGATGAACCATTACTGAAAGCTACCGGAGGTGTACTAAAGTCAGTATTAGCATAATTAATAGTACCGCTTAAAGTAAATTTATTACTTAATATAGCTCTACCACCAATACTGAATGTATTTCTTTTAGTTGAGTTACCAGGTGTAAATCCTTCATCTGCCAAATTTCCAAAATTTGCATTATAAGTATACTTACCATCATCAGAAGTTCCAGCCACATTTACAGAGGTGTTAGTAGCCAGACCATCCCTGAAGAAATCTTTCACGTGATTTGGTACAGCCTCCCAAGGAAGTAAAGCACCTTGAAACTCAGGAAAAACACCAGCTAAACCGGCTCTGTCATATGGATGGGGATAAGTACCATCAGGATTGATATTACTTGTTGGTTCTAAATAACCCCCCAGACCTTCAGCATAAAAACCAGGTCCCCAGTTACTAAAGAAGTTACCATAGGATTGGTCAAATCCATTACCAAACTTTTTGGTATAGTCAGGTAATGATGCTATTTGATTTGTAAACACAGATTGCAAAACGGTTATTTCTGTTTTTTTAACAGTTCCTGCAGTACTACCTGATTTAGTAGTAATTAAAATTACACCGTTTTTACCTTCTGTACCATATAGCGTAGCAGCACTGTATCCTTTTAGGACAGAGATACTTTCTATATTGTTAGGGTCAATATCTAACGAACGGCTAGATCCACTGTTACCCACTAAGAAGTCACCAACGGCATTTGTGTCATTTGAAATAGGCACACCATCAATGATGAAAAGTGGTTGGTTGCTACCACTAATAGAGTTGTACCCTCTAATATTAATGTTTGTTGCAGACCCAGAAATTCCACTGGTATTATTAATGTTTACCCCGGAGCTTTTTCCGGAAAGTACTCTGGCAACATCACCTTCAGATCGTTGCTCAATACTTTCAGCAGCAATTTCACTAACGGCATACCCCAGTGCTTTCTTTTCTCTCTTAACAGCAAAACCTGTTACAACTACCTGAGTTAATTCCTCAGCATCTGTTGTCATTTGCACGTTAATAGAAGTAGTAGCTGCTGTTACAGGTCTTTCTTCTGTCTTGAAACTAATGAAACTAAATACAAGTGTTTGCCCAACGTTAGCTCTAATAGAATAATTTCCATCAAAATCAGACTGGGTTCCTACACTAGTTCCTTTTATCACAATGTTAACCCCTGGGAGCGGAAGACCTGTGTCATCAGCCACCGTTCCTGAGATTGTTTTTTCTTGTGCGAACGTGAGTTGCACGACAAACGCTAGAAAAAGCGTTAAAATTCCACTAAACTTTGTTCTCATTTTTATAATTTATTTGAATTAGCCAGTGTCAAAAGTCTTAATAAAAAGTTAATTACACAACTTTTTTTAGTTTAATCTTAACAATTTGTTACAAAATAATTAAATCTATGTCAACATTAGATGAATAAATCCTTTAGCCTGACCTCTTTTATGACAAAAAGAAATGGATTTAGAATTTTGTTTTTAAATTAAAATGTTCAAAATAATGATATGAGCCGATTGACAGGCAAGCGGCCATGACGCGACCTATCACGGTGCTCAATGTG
>JBGTDF010000399.1:0-2388 GCA_041748455.1 Planktosalinus sp. | reverse complement strand
GGATACTGCGATAAAAGCGATAGAAGGTAATTCTTCTTCAAAATTAGATTCTGTTTCACAAGATGCAAAAGAAAAACTTAAGATCAGGGACAAAAAAAGGAACTTATATATATTTAGATTTTTCATTGTATTTAATATTTTTAAATTAGAATTTAGAATGAGTAAACAAGGCCTCCGTAAAATCCGGTAGATTTACCTATGTTACGCCCTGCAACATATGTGTTTGCCCCACCGGTTATGCCTATTCCGCCCGCTAATGGTGCGAATGCATTTATTCCAACACGGGTATAATTAACACGCACCGCCGGAAAGAAACCTACAAAGCCTTCGCCTAAAATATCCACACCGTCTTTTTCAGATAGTTGGTTGGCTACATAAGCATCCACATAAAATTTAGAAGCTGCATAACCCAGTTTGAATTCTGTGATTAAAGCGTGTGGCGATTGATTTCCGCGGAAGCTGTACCCGGCCTGACCGGTTGCAAATACGCCTCCATTGGTCTTAAATGTAGCGATTCCAAACATATTAAAGCTGGAAGATTCATTACCAATGGCAAGAATGGATTGCAGGCCTTCGTCTGCACGATAATCACCAAGGGGAGTTTCCAACCCAATAGCTCCTATCAGGTCCAGGTTACTGTTACCCATAGCAAAGGTGTGAAAATTATACTTTGCGTAAATCTTCACATCCTGTACTCCGCTTCGTTTGTTTTCAAAACCATTGTTTGCAAGTACTGCTTCACTTGCATTACCTTCAGACTCGATGTAAGGCACACTTAGAACCACATTAAACCTGTCTGTAATACCTACTTCGCCATACAGCGAAATACTGCTCACCGTTATGTCGTTAAAGACGGGTACTCCATCTACTTCTGTGGGCACTAAAAATACTTGATCGTACTTTTCCTGAGAATAGGTGACGGATACGGCACCTTCGCCGGCTTTTTTCATAAAACCGCTCACCGGGCTTTGTGCCATAAATAAGCCGGGAATAAACAAGCATAGGCTTGCAACTAATTTGATTTTCATTTTCATCTGTAATTTTTTTAAATGATTGTTAGTAATGCCACATATACGCAAGAAATTAAATTGTGGTTTTTTAAATCTTCTTTTTTTTAATTTCTGAAGAATTAAAACCGCGAAAGCATATATGACGTACCTATAGTATGGAAATTTTAAAATTTCCTGTCAGGGAAACCAACACTTTACGTCTTACTTTAACGAATGCATTATGCTATTAAAAAAAACCAATTGTTTAGTACTGCTTTTTCTTATCTATTCCGGTTTTGGTTTTGCAACCGAAAAAAACTATGTTAAAACCTATTATGAAAATGGAATCCTAAAAGAAGAAGGCTGGCAAACAGGGAATCAAAAATCAGGGTATTGGATACATTATTTCCCAAACGGGGAAGTTGAAAAAAAAGGCCCTTACCGTAATGACAAAAAGCAGGGATATTGGTATTTTTATTCCGAAGAAAAGAAGCCGGTCAAGGAAGGGCATTTTAGAGACGGAAAAGCCAATGACTGGTGGGTGTTTTATGAAGGCACCCAAACTAAAAAAATACAACTCCACAACAACCTCAAGGAAGGTTTTGGATTGGTTTATGAAGGAAAAAAACTTAAAAAAGCAGAAAAATATACAAATGACAAAAAAACCGGTGAGTGGACAAGTGTTTTTAGTTTTAGAAAAGATAATCCCGATGTGCGATTTTAGATGAATAAACTTATTAAAGTAATCATCCCCGCTTTCAATGAAGAGCGTTCCATAGGGAAAGTGATCGCAGATATACCGGCGATGGTTTCTGAAATTATCGTGGTAAGCAATAACTCTACGGATAATACCGAAGAAGTGGCGAGAAATGCCGGAGCGACTGTTGTGTATGAAGATAAGAAAGGCTATGGCTATGCCTGCCTGAAAGGAATGGAATACATAGCTGCTCAGGAAACAAAACCGGACATTATTGTTTTTTTGGATGGCGATTACAGCGATTATCCTGAAAAATTAACCGACATTGTTGCGCCCATTATCGAAAACAACATCGATCTGGTTATAGGTGCACGAGATAAACGCTTGCGCGAAAAAGGGGCAATGACGTTTCCGCAGATATTCGGGAACTGGCTTGCAACATCATTAATGAAACTATTTTTTAATGCCCGGTTTACCGATTTGGGACCGTTCCGGGCAATAAAATATGACAAGTTGTTGGCATTGCAAATGGAAGACAAAACCTATGGATGGACGGTGGAGATGCAGCTAAAAGCGTTGAAAAAGAAATATACCTATGTGGAAGTGGCAGTGCCTTATAAAAACAGAATAGGCAACTCAAAAATATCAGGGACGCTAAAAGGCGCTATCTTTGCCGGTATAAAAATATTAAGTTGGATTTTT
>JBGTDF010000398.1:0-1511 GCA_041748455.1 Planktosalinus sp. | reverse complement strand
ACATACTGAATTTTGATACTGTAGACATTTTAGTAAATTTTAGTTTTGAACTTGGTTTGGCTGAGCACTTAAATTCATATAATTAAGTTCTATAGAAGGCTTGTTAAATATAAACTAATAGCATTATATCTTTAAAACACTGCTACATAACTTTTTAATAAATGTTAAATACAATTTAAATTTCGAAGTAATTTATTAATTATACTATGTTTTAGAACTGTATTTCATAATACTGCTTCCAAGTAATCTTACAAGGCATATCACCCAAGCCTAGCCATTTCTGTTAAAATTCGTTAAATCTACACTAACCTTCATTTTCTAGGCCAATACATTTTACTATAAAAACATATTTGCCGTACATTTGCGCGTTGTACCCTTAACTATGGTTTTTGTAATCTTTACATTTGATAAGATGATTTGCTATTGGGTAACACAATTTGAAAAATCATGAAGAATATTCTGATACTATCATTGGCTTTACTCCTGGCTCCTACCTTGCATGGACAAAACATCCGGATTGTCCTGGGGCCTGATGAAGTAGCCTTGAACCAATATTTTACCATAACCTTAGAAGTGCAAAACGAAAGGCTGCAAGGCTATGACAATTTTCCGGAAATCCCTGGCTTTGAAAAACGAGGCACCTCAAGCTCTTCTTCCATGAATTGGGTAAATGGGCAGGTAAGTTCCACACAAAGTATTGTCCAAAACTACCTGCCCCAGTCTGAAGGCACATATCGGCTGCCACCATTTACTATGACCATCAATGGCCAGAAAGTAAGTTCTCCAGGCAAAACCATTCGGGTAGTGGCCGCTCGACAACAACGGCAGCAACGTTATGACCCCTTCGCTTTCGATCCGTTTGAGGAGTTTTTTGGCCAGCGCGAAGAAACCGAATTTATAGAAATAAAAGACGACGCTTTTTTTGCGCTAACTACCGACAAAGATGAAGTTTATGTTGGAGAGGGCTTTACCATGAGCCTGGCTTTTTATGTTTCAGAAACCGAGCAAGCGCCACTTCAGTTTTATGAAACCGGACAGCAATTAGGCGAAATACTAAAAACTTTGCGGCCTGCCAATTGCTGGGAAGAAAATTTCAACATCGAAAATATAAACAAGGAAACAGTCACCATTGGCAACAAGCGCTATGGCCAATACAAAATTTATCAGGCAACCTACTTCCCATTAAATAAGCAGCCTATACATTTTGAATCGGTACCTTTAAAAATGATAAAGTATAAAGTGGCTAAAAACCCAGGATTTTTTGGCCGCAACCGCGTAGAAGATTTCAAAACCTATAGTACCAAGGCAAAGACCATTAAGGTAAAAGAACTTCCACCACACCCACTGCGCGATCAGGTATCCGTAGGCCGTTTTCGGTTGGAAGAAAATATCACTGACCGAAATCTGCAAACCGGCCAAAGCTTTAATTATCAGTTTGCCATAAATGGCGAAGGTAATGTTTCGGCCATCGATAAGCCAATACTGCACAATGAATCCGATTTTGATTTTTA
>JBGTDF010000397.1:0-1719 GCA_041748455.1 Planktosalinus sp. | reverse complement strand
AGGTACGCTGCTTTTTTCTCGAGTAAATTATAGGCAACCATTAAAAATTGCAAACTGGCACCTCCCTGTAAAAACAAAGCCTGATATCCTTTTCCTTCCAGACCTAAATGTTCCAAAGCCAGACTTCGGGCGTTATCCATTACAGCTACAAAATCTTTACTGCGATGGGATATTTCCAAAAGGGACAAACCGGAATTATTAAAATCGAGAACTGCCTTTGACGCCAATTCAAAAACCGATTGGGGCAATATACAAGGACCTGCACTGTAGTTGTGTTTTTTCATATCTATTATAGCCAAGAGGATTTATTTTTTGTTATTGCTAAATTACAGACTTCCGCAGGAAATAGCGACTGATTTAAATTAAATTTTCAACAAGAAACTAACAGTATCTACATTATCTGCATAATCCCATAAGGCAGGATGTTGTGTTTTTCCGAAAGCGACTTCGTTTTCCATAATCCCCGATGCCACCACACACTGGATTTTTTTGGAATCTTCTTCTAATCTTGTTTTTAGTTTTTCCTGATCTTCATAGTATTCATAAAAAACCGTGGCGATAGGTGAGGCATAGCTGCTGTCTTCCTTCAGCATAAAAAATCCGTTATCCTGCAACGGGAACAAACTCATCAAATACACCGCTTTGTTATAGTCATAGTTATTGGCATATTTTTGTTTGTTGATCAATGCATTCCAGGGGTATAGAGCATTAAAAAAGGCATCAAAATTATATCCTTTCGGAACAAAAAGTTTGGAAACATTCCTGCAACCCAAACCGTAATATCTGAAAATATCCTCTGCAAGTCCCTCGAGTTGTTTCGGGGTTTCCTCACCGGTAAGTATGGCTGCGGAATTTCGGTTTTTGCGGATAATGTGAGGGTATTTGCCAAAATAGTAATCAAAATACCTGGCCGTATTCTCACTGCCGGTTGCAATAATGGCATCAAAGTTTTCCAGGCGCTCTTCGGTAAATTTGATTTTTCCTTTTAATTTGGGTTCTATAGCTTCCAGGTATTTAGCCAAATAGGGCAGAAGCTGTTTGTCTTTTGACGATTGTTTTACCAAAACCTGATGCCCACAAAGAAGTACCGTCAGAAAATCGTGAAACCCAACCATGGGTATGTTGCCCGCCATGATGATGGCTACTGTTTTTTCAGGGACTTCGGCAATGGCATAAGGTTCCAACCAGGTGGATAGCTTCTCTTCTTGCAATGCATCAGACCAACTTTGTAAGGCAAACCGGATGTTTTCATTGATAAACCATGCATTGTGGTGTTCTGCAACCTGAATTTGCTGAACCATTCCATCAAAAAAAGAGTCATTTTGAGGAATACCGGAATGTTTTTCAGGAGTTTCTTCGGTAAACTGCGATATAAATTTCCCTAAGGTTACAAATGCGTTTTTACGTTCTGTTAATATCATCGTGCAATTTGGTTATGAAAGGTATTGGCGTTATTTTTGTGCAAATTTACGGAAAGAAAAACAAAAAGCTATGGCTATTATTATAACAGATGAGTGTATAAACTGTGGGGCATGTGAACCGGAATGTCCAAATACAGCAATTTATGAAGGGGCAGACGACTGGCGTTATAAGGATGGCACAGATTTACAAGGGAATGTGGTTCTTCCCGACGGAAAAGGTGTGGATGCAAATGCTGCTCAAATTCCCTTGAGTGATGAGGTGTATTATATTGTCCCTGATAAATGTACAGAGTGTAAA
>JBGTDF010000396.1:0-6911 GCA_041748455.1 Planktosalinus sp. | reverse complement strand
TATGAGCTTATTAAATAAATTATTTGGAAGCAATACCCCTTCAGAAAATAAAGAAATAAAAAACATACCCTGGAAAAATCTTACTTCACTGGATCAATTACAAGAAATAGAAAAAACCTCTATAACCAAACCGGTTATTATTTTTAAACATTCTACCCGTTGCGGTATCAGCAGAATGGTTTTGGGACAGTTTGAAAGGGAGTTTGATATAACAGACAATGCGGTGGACTTATATTATTTAGATCTTTTAAGCTACCGAAATATTTCTGACGAAATTGCCGCACGTTTTCAGGTGTTTCACCAATCACCACAGCTTTTGGTTATAAAAAACGGGGTATCTGTTTTTGATGCTTCACATCACAGCATTAATTCGAGACTATTGGAAAATTATTTATAATCAAGGTGTATTATAACGATATTTAGAATAAAAAAGGCGCAAAATAGATTTACCTATTTTGCGCCTTAAACATAGAAAGAAAGTCTAACGCAGTTTATTTCTCCGTAAAATATCACTCAACCTGCCTTTAATATCGTTTCCGGCATCGATAAGCATCTGTTCGTTGCTAGGAAATGGTATAAAACGATTGTTTAAAAGACGCCTGTCTTCATGACTTAAAACCCGTTCATCCCCCCTGAAAGTTGCAAAAATATTTTCAAAAACAAACTGTGTTTGTAATGGATGGTTGTTTATGTTCTGTTGTCGCTTTACATCCCTGTAAACCACTCTTGCATCTACAGCTAAAGATTTGGTTTGTACTGTTTCATAAAGCGTTCCCTTAACGATAACAAACCTGTCGATTTTTATTCTGTTGCCCAAACTGTCCAGTACATAATTTCCCCTTCGGTCCACCTGATAGGTAAAACCATCCTTGATTTCCATTTCCAAAGGGATTTGCCTTTCTAAAACCCGTTCCGGGGAGACAAGAATATCCCTGAATTCCAGATCGATTTCAAAATCATAGTCAATATCCCTGCGGTTTAGGCTGTGGTATGCTGTCCAGAAATCATCCAGTCCATAGGTATTAAAATCCAAAAGATCCCTTTCCAAGCGCTGTGGCATGAATTGGTTGGTCCTGTTGGTCAAACTCACAAAAACATAATCGGTGCCAAAATAATGCGCTTCTCTCAACAATTGGTCTGCATCTCGGTAATTGGGAGAGAGATTGTCCAGTTCTTCCAGAATTAAATGGGCATTTCTGTAATCCACTTTGCCTCCTTTTTGCATTTGTACTTTTGCCTGATTGTATAAACTTTCCGCATACCTGTTTTTCGCTTGAAGGAGATCCCCATCATAATCAGTGAATTTAAACTTTACTTCCCTGTTACTATTGGTACTATATAAAGGCAACAAAGGTCTTATCCTGTTTTGAATCGAGTTCAAATTGTCATATAGAATAAAAATCTCCCTGCTATTGGAAGGATTGCCTTCTTTTTCCAAAAAGGCAATTCTTTTTTTATCCCTCTCTGTGATTTTTATAAAAGCATCTTCCAGTAACAGAATGTGCTCTTGGGTAGCTTTGTTATTTCTATCTTTTTGTAATTTGCTCACGGCAATATCAATAGCTTCATTGTAATTACCGGAGTAGAGGGCTTTCTGGCTTCTTTTCACACCACTGCACGCAGTGACTAAAAACACCATAACTGTAAAGAGTAGTAGTTTTTTCATGACAAAAAGGTATTGGTTATTTTAGTGGGTAAACAATTAAGATGCCAAAAAAATGTAAAAATTCCAAAACAACAAATTCCAAATTCCAAATTTTGTCTTTTGATGTCTAGTTGGTATTGATAATGGTTTATTGGAAAAGTCTTAATACTCAGTACTTAATACTCTTTTAAGGATTTTACATTTCCAAAGCAGGAAGTATTTTTGTTGCACACTCCCCAAAACCAATTCTCACTTTGTCATTTTTACAATATCCACGCAGTGTTACCGTGTCGTTATCATTTATGAATTTTCTTTCTGAACCATCCTCCAGTTTTACCGGTTTTTCACCTTTCCAGGAAAGCTCCAGCATCGAGCCATAAGAATCAGGTGTTGGTCCTGATATGGTGCCGCTTCCCATCATATCACCGCTTTTTACAGGACAACCATTAACGGTATGATGTGCAAGCTGCTGGCTCATGTTCCAGTACATATATTTAAAGTTGGATGTAGTGACCTTGGAAGGTTTGCTGTTTTCAGGAGTTATATAGACTTCTAAATGAATATCATAACTTTTCTTTCCTGTAGATTTTAAATAGGGAAGGAGTTCTTTTATGGGTTTAGGGCTTTCTACTTTAAAAGGCTGTAAAGCATCCATCGTAACAATCCAGGGGGAAATGGTAGAGGCAAAGTTTTTTGCCAGAAAAGGTCCCAGCGGGACATATTCCCATTTTTGAATATCCCTTGCGCTCCAGTCGTTAAATAAAACCAATCCGAAGATATAATCTTCCGCTTCATTTACAGGGATAGGTTCGCCTAAATCATTGGCATCTGTGGTTATAAAAGCCATTTCCAGTTCAAAATCCACTAATCTGGAAGGTCCAAAAACCGGATTTTCAGCACCATCAGGAAGTGTTTGACCATTTGGTCTCCTTACATTAATCCCACTAGGGATAATGGACGAACTTCTTCCATGATAACCCACAGGAATATGAAGCCAGTTTGGCAACAAAGCGTTTTCAGGATCCCTGAACATGGTACCTACATTTGTAGCGTGCTCTTTACTGGAATAAAAATCAGTATAATCACCCACTTGCACAGGAAGCTGCATTTCTACTTCGTCCATGGTGAAAATCACACGGTCATAATGGGAGGTATTATCTTTTAGAGCAGTATTCTTTTCGTCAAAAATTTCAGCAATTCGGTTACGCACCAACCTCCAGGTTTTTTTTCCATCAGAAATAAAATCATTTAAGGTATCCTGAAGGAATATGTCATCTGTAAGCTGGATGCCTTCAAAATAGCCCAATTGATGCAATGCACCTAAATCAATGGCAAAATCACCTATACGTGTTCCTACCGTGATGATATCATCCCTGGTTAAAAATACTCCAAAGGGTATATTTTGTATGGGAAAATCGGTGTCCTTCTCTATAGGCAACCATGTTTTTCTGTTTGGATCGTTAGCTGTGATTGGCATACTATTTTTGTTTTGGTGTGTTGAAAAAATTCTCTTCAAATATATAATTTTAAGTATACTAACCGAATGTTATTCTTATTTTTGACGCATATTTAACAAAAAAAATAATTATGCAACGCGACACGCAAATATTTGGGCTTATTGAAGAAGAAAAAGAACGTCAAACAAATGGTTTAGAGCTCATTGCTTCTGAAAATTATGTCAGCGAGCAGGTTCTGGAAGCAGCCGGATCTGTATTGACCAATAAATATGCAGAAGGATATCCCGGAAAACGCTATTATGGCGGTTGCCAGATTGTAGATCAAGTGGAACAGCTTGCTATAGATCGTGCAAAAGAATTGTTTGGCGCAGAATATGTAAACGTTCAGCCGCATTCAGGGTCGCAGGCTAATACCGCTGTTTTTTCCATTTGCTTAAAACCCGGTGATAAGTTCCTGGGATTTGATCTTTCTCATGGCGGACATCTAACGCACGGATCGCCGGTAAATTTTTCCGGAAAACTGTACAGCCCTGTTTTTTACGGGGTGGAAAAGGAAACCGGGTTACTGGATTATGATAAAATAGAAGAAATCGCTTTACGCGAAAAGCCAAAAATGATCATTGCAGGTGCCTCTGCATATTCCAGGGAAATTGATTACAAACGCTTTCGCGAAATAGCAGATAAAGTGGGTGCTATTTTAATGGCAGATATTGCACATCCTGCAGGATTAATCGCAAAAGGAATTTTAAGTGATCCCGTTCCGCATTGTCATGTATGTACCAGTACAACGCATAAAACATTGCGCGGTCCACGTGGTGGGATAATTATAATTGGAAAAGATTTTGACAATCCCTTTGGCATAAAATTAAAAGACGGAAGTTTGCGCAAAATGTCTTCCTTAATGGACAGCGGTATTTTTCCAGGAAACCAGGGTGGGCCGTTAGAACACATTATTGCAGCAAAGGCAGTTGCTTTTGGGGAAGCTCTTACCGACGAATTTTTACATTATATGGTTCAGGTTAAAAAGAACGCTAAAGTAATGGCACAGGCATTTATGGATAAAGGCTATGATGTGATTTCAGGAGGAACCGATAACCATATGATGCTGATTGATTTGCGCAATAAAAATATTTCAGGAAAACAGGCAGAAGAAGCGTTGAACAAGGCTGAAATCACTGTCAATAAAAATATGGTGCCATTTGATGATAAGTCGCCATTTGTAACTTCTGGTATACGCGTTGGCACACCTGCTGTTACCACAAGAGGGTTAAAAGAAAACGATATGCTTGAAATTGTTGCCTTGATGGATGAAGTAATAACCAATTTTGAAAATGAGGAAGTATTGGAAAATGTTGCCGAGCGGGTCCACAAAATGATGGCAAAGCGACCATTATTTGTTGCTTAAAATAAAATCAATAATAAAAAAAACCGCTTAAATAAAGCGGTTTTTTTGTTTTGTATATTTACTAGCCTTCGGGAAAAATGATGCTTTCATAAGCACCGGCATCTGATGGGGTTCCCCTGGGGGTTCCTATTAAATCAATGGGAACTAACTGAGTTGTTGCAGGGTCACCAATACCATTTGCTCCGGATTCATTATTTATAAAGAGTAGATTTAAAAGAGGATCTAAAAACTCCGGGTTTTGATTTAATACCACATTAGTATATAAAGATGCATTGGTAAAATCGTATAGAGGATTACCCGAAAATTGTCCCTGTGGGTCTTCAAAACGAATTAAACTGTTTTTAAAGTTAAAATTAAATGCGCCTGAAGCTTCTGCAAACAAAGAAATTTCCCTTGCCTCGCTGCCATAAATAATACAGTTACTAAAATTAGCTTCTATAAGGTCTTCCACTAAAAATTCAGTCTGGCTTATCTGGAGTACGTTATCAATAACAACTGCAGGGAAATTTCTGAAACTTCGGTTCCAGTAATTTGCAAAGGTAGAATGTCTGAAATTATAACGCCCTCCATAAGAGCAATACAAGGATGCCTGACCGCTATTTGTAATAACCAAATTCTCACCATCGATGTGTCCTGTTCTTGCAAGCAGACCTACGTTAGCACTGTTGTAAATTTTAGTGTTTTTAATAGTTAATGTGGGGTTTGCCGTACCATCATTGCTATCCATTAAAATACCAACGGTGGCATTTTTAATGGTTGCATAGTTAAATTCGTGTGCGGTACTTCCGGCGGTAAGCCATATAGTTCCCCATTGTCCGGGGATTTCAGAAAAGCTTGGTTCCAGACGATCTCCCTGAAAAATAACTTCATTTTCCAATAGCTCCTGATTAGCGCTAAGCGACCCATTTACTTTTAAAGTTGCCTGGTTCGCAACGATTATACCACTGCTTTCATGAAAATGTACCCTTGCACCTGCGTCTATAGTAAGTGTCTTCGTAGGGGCTACTGCAGCATAGCCATAAATTACATATGGTTTTTCATTAGTGAAATTAAGTTCATCGTCATCGAGAAAAAAGCCGCTTATCAATATAGGCCCGCCTTCTTCATCCATTCCCAGATTGAGGGTTTCTGTTGTGCCGTCCTGAAAACGTTCGGGAAAAAGAAAAATGGCATCCTGAACCAAGGTTACTAATTGTACATTTTGCTGATTGCTTCCCCCATCAAATTCAATGGCATCTGTATAAAGAAACTGATTGTTGTTAGGGAAAGAATTGATGTCGACCGTGGTTTCAATAAAAATAAAAATACTGTCTTTTGCCAAAATCTCCACATTATTAAAAGATTTTCCGGGTACACCATCCACATTTAAGCGATAGAGGGATGCATTGCCCTGACCTAATCTTACTGTTGGAATATTGATATCTTCATTGCTTCTGTTGTATACCTTTAGAGTATAGGTACTGGAACCGATGTTAGAGAAAACGGTATCCAGATAAACCGTATCCCTGGAAAATTCTAAATTTCCGGTGCTTGGAAGGGTTTCAAAATCATTTCGGCAAGAACTCCATAAAACTAGTAGTCCTAATAAACTTAAGGTATATAAATATCTCATTTAAAATTTTATTATAAAACAGGAATTCAAAAATAACCATTAACTCTTAACTATTAACCAACAACCGGACATTTTATTGTTTTTCAACAATTTCTATTTCAAATAGTGTATCCCAGTTTTTTCCGGTCACAAAAAGTTTATTTTTATCGCCTTTGTATGCAATACCGTTTAGAACATCCAGAGTGGGATGTTGTTTTACTTTCGCCTGTAAATCACTGAGATCAATTACTCCTTCCACAGCACCATTTTTCGGGTTTATAATGGCAATTGCATTTTGCTGGTACACATTAGCATAAATTTTTCCATCTACCCACTCCAGTTCGTTAACACTTTTGATCCTGCTGGTGTTTGTGTAAATTTCAATATAACTTTCTTCAGTAAGATTGTCCGGGTTTAAGGTCCATATTTTTTCGGTACCGTCGCTTTTGTACAGTTTTTCGCCATCATTACATAAACCCCAACCTTCGGCGCTTTTTCCATAAACGAAATTCCCGGTCTTTTCTAAGGTCTCCAGATTGTATATAAAACCCACTTTTTCCTGCCAGGTTAGTTGGTATATTTTGTTGTTCAAAATGGTAAGCCCTTCTCCAAAATAATTCCTTTCCAAAGCCACTTTTTGAAGTACTTCGCCTGTGATATAGTTGGTTTTGCGCAAAGAGGATTTTCCATACTGCCCGGTGCTTTCATACAATATGTCTCCATGAAATTCCAGTCCCTGGGTATATGCCTCCATATCATGCGGATATCTATTGATTATTTTATAGGTATAAACTATGGGTCTTTCGGAAGCTA
>JBGTDF010000395.1:0-5927 GCA_041748455.1 Planktosalinus sp. | reverse complement strand
TTGTTTAATATGTTTCATAGTTTATAGATTTATAAACTGTCAACCTATATCAGGACATAACATTAACATCTTAATACTTAATACTTAATACTACCTACTTAATACTATTTTTTTAATTTCTTCCTCAAAAGCTTCCAAAGTGTATTGTTGCGACCAGTCTAGGGCTGCTTTGGACATTGCTTTCAATTTGTTTTTATCTTCCAAAAGTATTGCAAAAGCGCTTATATCCTTTTTCAAATCCTTGGTCAGCAAGACGCCCCGTTCCCCATGTTCCAGCATTTCGGGTACACAGGATACTGCCGTAGCAAGTGGGATACAGCCCCAGAACATGGCTTCTGCCACGACCTTGGGCCAGCCTTCAGAGCGGGAGGCCAGGATTAAAAAATGGCTCTCCTTATACGCTTGCTCCACCACCTCAGCGGCTTGATTGCCATGCAAACGTACCACTGCTTCCAATTGGTGTTCTCTAATATACGAATCAATCTTATCCCATTGTGCCCCTTCCCCATATATAGCCAAAGAAATCGGCACACCCTGTCGGTGTATGGCATGGATAAGTTGGACAGCATACAGTGCGTTTTTCCCGGGGGTCAATCCGCCGACAAACAACGCAGTAAACGGTGCCGCAAAAGTTTTATCCATCGTTTGCACTTTTGCCCGGGGATAGGTAGCCGTGAAAAAAGGAAGAATATTTTTAGAAGTCCCCGGCCAGCTGCCATAGACCATTACCTGCATATTTTTAGTGAGAAAGGTATTGTTCAAAATATATTTCTGAAGCCAGTAGCTCCGGGGTTGTTTTGCATTGGGGTCCCAGTTGCCTGCATATTTGGCGGATTTCTTCTTTTTTGGAAAGAAAACCTGCACCATACATCCCAGTAAACCCATATTGCCCGGACAGCGCAAGTGGATATGGTCTGCTTTTCGCATGGCATTAAAAAGAACTATTATAATTCCGGGAAGTTGAAAGAGGCTTTTAAAAAAATTTCCAACACTTGTCCATGAAAAAGCCGGCACTTCTGTCAGTTGTATGTTTGGATTTTTATAATGTAATTCGATAGCTGTAGGTTCCTTCTTTAACATCGGCGCCACTATATAAACCTCTTCTGCATATTTTTCCCATAAGCGCATTTCCTTTACATAGGGTGCGTATGCATACCAAAACTCGCCTTGCTTTTTATGAAGTGTATGGGTAATTATGAGAAGTTTCATAGTGATGATTTTACCAAATCAATTATTTTTTCTCATTTTTATGGTTACGTGCATACATGAAAATAAATGCTTATTTGAATTTTTAGATCGTTCCCAATCCTCATCGTGCCATTTTTTACCCAACTTATTTTTCTTTTGCTGCGATAGAGGTAATAAATTTAAAATAAACACCCATTTTGCTTTGCCTAAAAGACCTCTTCTTTCTTCAATTTTAAATGCCTTGTCAAACTTATAAAAAGTTTTTTTAGTAAAAGGCCATTCCCAAGCTGCATCACTTTGAAAAGGGCGATATAAACTTCTAATTAATTTTAATGGCCAACTAGTTTCTAAAGGATCGTAACTAATCACAATCCCTCCTTTAGACAATTTTTCATTTAAATGGTCTATTAAAACATCAACATTCTGAAAATGGTGTAATACCCCATAGCAATAAATGATATCAAAGCCGGTTTCAGTAAATTCATCCGATAGAAAATCAATGGCTAGTACTTTTGCAGTAGGGATATGTGCTAATTTATTACTCAAAATTGAAATACCTTTATCACTCAAATCTAAACCCAAGTAGCTTTTAGAATTTTCCGCAAGGTAAAGTGAATGATAATTTCCGGAATAACAACCCAAATCCAACACTTTTTTATTTGATAAATCGCCAAACCATTCTTTATGTAAATCATAGGATTGCTGAAGCATACCCGTTTCCTTACGAATATTTTTTAAAGTCTTTTCTCTAATCCTTGACCAAACACGAGTAGCAAAATTCTTTTTCTTTGTATTGTAAAATTCTTTTTGCTTAAGGTTTGTATGCAGTATTTCTTCTTTAGTTTTCAATACTTGAATTTTTTAATTGAATGTAAAAATCAAGATTTTCCTTGATAATTTTTTCCTGATCAAACGTGGAAACAACAAAAGCTCTGGCTTTTTTTCCTATGGATTCTAATTTATGTAAATTTCTGTAAACCCAATTGATTTTCTCGGCTATATCTTCGGGACTGTAAGGGTCACATAGTAATCCCGTTTCTTTATGAACAATTGTTTCCGGTCCCGGGCCTGTTTTTGAAAAAAGAACTACTTTTTCCATTGCCATGGCTTCGGGAGCTACAAGACCTTGCGTTTCCATATGAGATGGAAAAACACATAATTGTGCTTCAGCATAAATTGCGCTCATTCTTTCGTAACTCACTGGGCCGTGAAAAAATATACTATCAGCACTTTGGCCTAGACTTGACAGGGTATTCATTTTTAAAAAGTCAATGTAGGAGGTTCCATCTTTAAAAAACCAATCCCTTCCGTAAATGTGTAATTCAATTTCCGGAAATTGCTTTTTAACTAAAGGGAATGCCAAAATTAATTGTCTAACTCCTTTTTTTTCACAAACGGTTCCTGCAAAAACTATTTTATTGGAGTTAACTTTTATGCTTGTATTGGGTTTAAACTTTTCGAGTGACAATGGATACCTTATTTTTTTTAATGGCTTCCCGTGATAACTTAAATACTTTGAGGTATGTGTATTTACAAACTCAGAAACTGCTATAAACGCGTCAGCTTTTTTGAAAGAACGTTTTTCTTGAAAACCTTTCCAACGATTTATTTTTCTTTCTTCTGCTTCCGAAAAAAAATGATGACCACCGTGAAGCCGGATAACATAATTTACTTGAGGTATTTTTTTTATAAAAGCCAGTCCCAATTCAGCACTTTCTACTATATCAATGGGCTCGCTTAAGTGTATTTTTTTAATTTGATCTGAAATAGATTTGCTGCTAAAATACCAAGTAAATCCTTTAAACACTCTGGGTTTTAATCTGTAAATAGTTAGTTTTCCAGTAATTATCTCCTCATATTCGTTTTCATAATTAATTCCCACAATACTAACTTGATGACCCAAAACAACAAGTTTGTTTGAAATTGTATTAACAAATGTACCAACACCTCCATGCGGATAACCGGGTTTGGGATATTCAGAAGTAATAAAACAAATGTGCATTAGTTTTTTAGTAGTTTATTGATTCTAATTGATGCGTATTGAAAATCGCCTAAAACTGTTTTTTTCCATAGATCCATTCCATCTTTAACTTCAGCAAAAGTTATTTTTTTAATTAAATTACTTATTTCTCTTTTATCATTTAACCAAAATACAGCCGGTTGATTTGGCATTGTTCTAAAATGTTGGAATTGATAAATAGTAGTTACTGTCCAATTTGTATCATTTTGACTTTTTTGGTCATAGTTTATGAAGATACAGGGTTTTTCAAACATAGCAAAATCAAACGCCATTGTAGAACCAACATTGATCACTATATCTGAATAAAACACAGTAGATACAAGCAGACTTACATCAAGTTTATCCGGATAAACGGCAGTCCAGTGTGTTTTTCCTTCAAAACGCCAAGATGGGTTAATTTCTATTATTAAATCGGGATATTGTTTTACCACAGAAATAAATCTACCTGATATATCTACCGGACACCTTCGCAGAGCAATTTGATAGTACTTGTCGAGTCCCGATGTTTCTAGTGCATTCGCTAAATCTGTAAGGTAAGATGGGTCGTCAGGAGATGTTTTTTCATCATCACCTGAAAAACAAATAATTTTTTTGGAAGGGTCCAATCCATATTTATGATAAAATGTTTGTTTAGGTATCAAATTCTCCTTTTTATAATAGTGCTCAAATTGTGGAGTACCGGTTATATAGATATTTGATTCATCTATTTCAGGGTAATACAATTGCATTTCTTTTTTCATATATTCAGACCAAACCAAATATAAATTTGCTTTTACAGCCAACCTCGCTTTTGGTAAATTATCCCATGAATAGACAACAGTTATTGTTTTAATATTCAATTCTTTGGCAGCTTCTACTAAAACAGCTGCTTTTATATCACGTTGATGAGCACAAAAAATTGTGTCGGGTCGTTCTTTTTTTAATAGGATAATGGATTTAGAATAAAAAGGATTATTTGTTAATGACTTTTGATATTTTTTTTCTAATGTCAACACCATTTTGTATTTATTAATCACTATTGAAACGAGTTTTATCAACCCATAAAATAGTTTTTTACTTAACCCTTTGTGGGTATTTTTCCAAAAATTTAAAATGGTATTATTACCTGTTTTTTTTGCATTTATTCTTAAACGCAAAATGCAAATCAATTCTCGATAAAATTTTTCAGTTAAAGTTTCTTTGAAGCCAGGAAGTACAATATCATTTTTAATATTAGTTTCACTTTTTAAGTACTCGATTGTTTCAAAATCAAAATTATGTAAAAGTGTACAATACTGCTCCAAGCCATTAAAAACATCTGTATAAAGGTAATTTTTAATTCCTACTCCGTCAGGTACTAATATAAATATTTTATTATTTGAAATCATTTAATAAATAATTGAATAAATTTTTAAACACAAAATTGACAAATAAATATAACCTAAGACTCATCCCCCTCCTTATTTTTTACTAAATAACTAAAATTCATCCATTACCACAAATGAAAGGAAGAATCTTGATTTCCTTTTTTATAGCTGTTCCATTCTTTCTAGATTTCTTTAAAATCAAACCAATTCCTCTAAGCAGATGCATTCAATAAATCGATGGCTTGTTCCATTTGCATTTGAAGTTCCTTCCCCATCCATTCCCTCTGCGGGCTGTCTAATGAAAGCTTTGGAGTACTTACACTTTAAATACCTCCAGAATGTGGCGGTAAAATACACCAGGAACCCAAAAGCATTTGTATATCCCTGATCCGGCGAACTATGCCAGATGTCCCCGGGACCATCTGCAAGGGTTTCCAGTGTAGACAGGTGAGGTGTACCAATATATACTATGGTTTCCCCTTTTTGCGTAGTATATTCCTTGAACGTATTATGCATTTCCCTTTGTAATAATTTGTCGGTAAAAAGCAATATTTTTTGCGGTGACCACTTGCGTGGAAAAATGATGGATAACGTGTTCTCTTGCGGCTTTTCCAATGCGAACCTGTAAGGATTTATTTTCCATAAGTTCGATAATCCTGTCTGCATAGGCTTGGTGCTCTTTGGGGGAAACCGTAAAGCCTGTAACCCCATCGACCATCACTTCTTTTGCCCAACCAATGTCGGATGTGACCAATGCCTTTTCCATCGCCATGGCTTCCAGCCAGGTCATGGGCAAGGCTTCTGCAAAACTGGGCAATACCACTATTTCGGCATCGGCAATGGTTTGCCGCACTTCGCTATACGGCAGTTCGTCCAGCCAGGTAACCTGCTTTTCAGCAGCTTTGGAAAATAAGTACTGCATCATGCTTTTGGTGGACTCTTTGGTTTTATAATCCACCACATCTTTCCCCAATATGATAAGCCGGGCATCGGGATGTTGTGCAACTACCAGGTTAAAAATAGCGGGCAACTCCAGCACGCCCTTTTTACGAATAATGGTGCCAAAATACAATATCGTCTTTGGGACTACCGGCGTAGTCGCAGGCTGGAAGCGGTATATATCGATGCTGTTGGGAATGACGGTGATTGGTTTTTTTAAAGGGAACAGGCTGCGGGTTTCCTTTGCCGTAAAAGCACTTACAGATACCAGTGCATCTGCACCCTGCAATGCCAGTTTTTCAAACCAATAGTTTTTCTTTTTCTGTTTACGACCATCCAACTTGCAAAAATAGGCATCACTGCCATTGAATCGAATCACCAAAGGCACATATAGATTCATAAATGCGGTTATTCCTGTCCAGTCTGGTGCCTCT
>JBGTDF010000394.1:0-4162 GCA_041748455.1 Planktosalinus sp. | reverse complement strand
CTTAAATTAGTATTAAAAACGAAAATTACACAAGAATTATTGAAGCCATTAAATGTGATTGCTTCTAAACTTGGTTACTCTACAACTTATGAACTTTGGCAACAAATACAACATCTTGATATGTTCTTCCAAGAGCAAATTATGGATGGTGGTGTTACTGCAACTTATGATGAAGTATGTAAGATTGTAGATTTTAGGGATGAAGATGGAACGTTAATATGTTACGTATCACAATGAGAAAACTTATAGATATAAACGAAGAAGATGGCACTTACGAAAAATTACAGATGCTTGCCATCAAAGCAAAGAAAGACCTTAAAAACTACATACAAGACGTATTGAGTGAGCACGCAAGAGTGGGTGGCAAAAAATAATTGTAGTTAACGTTTAGGCTATGAAATGTTTGCCTAACCGTCCGAGTGATTGCAAATATTTTATAGCCGTTGTTACCTGTCTGGTGCGGTATTAAAAAGACAAAATTTTGAATTATGAACGAACATAGTAATAACATTTTTGAGCGAGGGCAAATGGCTGACAAAGGAAGCCAAGGAATTAACGTGCTTTCTCTTTTTAACGGAATGAGTACTGGGCATACGGCACTTGATAACGTAGGAATTAAAGTAAATAATTATTACAGTAGCGAGCTGAAACCTTATGCGATAGAATTGACACAATATCACTATCCGGAAACAATACAATTAGGCGATGTAAATAATTGGCGTGAATGGGATGTTGATTGGAAAAGTATTGATTTGCTTTTAAGTGGCTCTCCTTGTAAAGATTTAAGTGGCGCAGGAAAAAGAGCAGGAATATATGGCGAAAATAGTGGTTTGTTTTGGCGATTTATTGAAATATACGAACACATAAAAGCACTAAACCCAAATATAATTTTCTTCCAAGAAAACGTGGGAAGCGCATCTAAAAACGATATTGGAATAATGAGTAGGGCAATGGGAATTTATCCTTGTAGAATTAACTCTGAACTTGTTACAGCACAACAACGTGATAGATATTACTGGACCAATGCACGAACAAAGCAAACAATGTTTGATACCGTTACAGATATGCCACAACCACAGGATAGAGGTATTTTGCTTAAAGATATTATTGAAAATGGTTATGTTGACCGGGATAAAGGACGTGCGATTTTAGAAAGTGAAAGCCGACTAAATACCGATATGAAAAAACTATTGAGAAGATACAAAACAACGGGATTTGGAAATGTTGTTTATTCTGTAGCTCAAAGAGGACGTGGAAGTGGAAAAGGAAATTACACCCAACAATATGAAGTAAACAAAACACAAAAAAGCAATACCATAACTTTAGTGGATAAAGATAATGCGGTATTTAATGGCGAAGAAATAAGACCATTTACAAAGATTGAGCTTTGCAGATTACAAGGCTTTCCGGATAACCATTGCGATATATTGAGTAGAAACAAAGCAGCACGCCTTTTAGGTGATGGATGGACTTTGCCAATTATAGAACACATCTTCCAATTTTTACCTTTTAAAAAAGCGAGGGAAGAAAAAAATGTTATTACGGAATTGAAGGACGAACCATTGAGTGAAACAGGAACATAGCACTTGTAGGTAACATAGGGATATATGCCACTGCATTAAAAAGTACTATGTAATACAATGGCATATACTCAATTTTAAAAACAACCAATTGATACAAAAACATGATAATTTACAAACACGATTTTAAAGACAGGACAGTTTTAGAACTTGAAGAAAACGAACTTAATTTAATTGCTTTTTTGATAGAAAAAAGCCATCAAAAACATAAAGATAAATTAAAAGAACCTTTATCATCAAAAATGCACGAAAAAATACAAGCTTTTTTTAATGAGTAAATTTAGAATAACCAACCAACACCACACACCACATGACACTACCATTCATCATCGCACAAATTTTAGTCCTCGCATCATTCCTGTTATTGAAATACAGTTGTTACGATCAAGAAAAAAATAACCTAAAACTAAAAAATATGTACACCACCAAAAAAGAGTATTACAACCACCACCCAAGCAAAAAACAATCCATGCAGTTTGCATCCATCGCCATTGTTGGCCTCACTATTTTAACACTAATAGCAATGGCAAACCAATTGTTTTTTAACTAACATAACCTAACAACCACACCACAAAATGACATTCACCACACCACTAAACGTCGGCACCGACTTTTCCGGCATAGGCGCATTTGAGCAAGCCATGAAACGGTTAAAAATCCCTCATAACGTCATATTTGCTTGCGACATCAATAAGTATGCACGCATTACCTATGAGGCCAACCACGGCACACCACCCTATTTCCCACACGATGTTTATGAGCGAGAAATACCAAAAAACCCGCTTGATATTTACGTCAGTACCTGCCCATGCCAAGCATTCAGCATGAGTGGCAAACGACTGGGAGAAGCCGATGATCGTGGCATCCTGTTTTACAACTCACATGAGTTTATAAATGTTAACCGACCACGTTTTTTCTTCTTTGAAAACGTCAAAGGACTTTTAAGCGATGATGGAGGCCGCACCTTCCAACGATGGTTAGACTTTTTAGGCGGCAAAACCGTAAATGGAAACCCGGTAATCTTCCCACACGAAAAAAGCGTACCCTACCATATCTATTACAAAGTTTTGAATGCCAAAGAACACAACGTACCACAAAACCGAGAACGTGTTTTTATTGTTGGCATCCGTGACGACCAGGACAATAACTTCAACTGGCCCAAACCCGAACAATTGACCAAACGCCTCAAAGATGTTTTGGAAACCGATGTTGACGAAAAGTATTTTTTGAGTGATAAAATGATGGATTATTTAGAAACCCGAAAGGATAATTTCAATAATGGAAAGATTAATTTTAAAGATGGTGAAAGTGTTGCATCCACATTAACTAAATCATCATCATCAATAGATTTATCCGACAACATCATAAAATTAGGAAACGTGCATCCTTCCAGAAACGGAATGAATGGAAATGTTTTTTGTGCAAATGGAATTTCCCCAACACTTTCAACCAATAAAGGAGAAGGGATTAAAATAAAATCAGCCACCACAAAAGGTTACGGAGTCGCCACCGAAGGTGATAGTATCAATTACAAAAATTTAGCCAGCAATACCCGACGTGGAAGGGTAGGAAAAGAAGTTGCACAAACCATTGAAGCAACTATGCACCAAGGCGTAATGATTGGAAGCTACCGAGGCAGAAACCCAAGCAACCCAAAAAGTCGTAAAAAAGGTGATTATTACGAACAAACATTAGAAATCAATAAAGAAAACATTAGCAACACCATAAGTACCGTTCAAAAAGATAATGTGGTTGTAAAAACCAACTACATACAGTGGGATGTTTCCGGCAAAGGTCATAATTCACAACAAGATCGTGCCTATTTTGAAAATGGAGTTATGGCAACAATTCCATCCAGTAGAACAGAAAATAAGGTAAATGTGCTTTTAGAAGAAAAACGCATCCTAAGGCTAACACCTCGAGAATGCGCAAGACTTATGGACTTTCCCGACAGCTTTGTAATGCCATGCAGCGACAGCCAAATGTACAAACAGTTTGGCAATAGCGTAGTGGTAAAGATGTTTGAATTATTGCTCACCAAATTACCGTTATAATGGCCCGAAAAGCAACAATAAAAATACGTATCAAAGATGTTATCCAGGTTGAAAGCCAATGGTACAGCCAATACAAAGGCAAATTTCTTGACGTAACAGAACCATCGGCACGAAACCCATTGCACGACCTCTATTACGAATACCACGGTTTTAACGACCAAAAAATAATTTTTAAAACAGACGCAGTAAAAGTTTAACCTTTAAAACCCTAACCCAAAAAGTTAGGGTTTTACAGTTTCTTCAATCTCAAAACCCAATTCATCCAAAATCTTCACAACTTCATTAGGACGAAGTTTGTGGAGTTTTTTTGCTTCAGATAATGTGATGGGTTCCCCGATCTTTCTTTTAGATCTTCTTTTTGGATTGTCACATATTACCTTATTAATGGTAATCTGCAATTCGTAGCGGTCAATTCTGCCTTTTAGGAGTTGCCGCAAATCTCCCTTCGTGTAAACACGGTCAATTTGTAGTTTGGTCATGGTGGTAAGCTGGTTATGGTGCTTCAAAAATAATAGATTAAGACTATAA
>JBGTDF010000393.1:0-9362 GCA_041748455.1 Planktosalinus sp. | reverse complement strand
TATTCGGTTTTGGAATAAGCCTGTTGTGAAATAAAAATTAATGTAGTTCAGAAAAGATTACTTGTTAAATTGTGAAACGTTGAAAAATAGTTGCAGATACATTTTTATTCTACTCTTCGGAATTTTTTTAATTCCGCAGGTGTTTTCTGCACAAGATAAAGAGGAGGAAGTGCTGGACGATCTGGGCAATGTAACCGATAGTTTTCAGGAGTTCTTTTTTGAGGCTCTTAAACAAAAGGGAATCGAGAATTATGACAGGGCAATTGAAGCCCTTGAAAAAGCTGCAAAAGAAAAACCCAATGAAGCCGTAGTCTATTTTGAAATTGGTAAAAATCAATTCCAATTAAAAAAATATGCAGAAGCCGAAGAAAATTTCAAAAAAGTAGTGCAAATGACCGGTGAACGACCCGAAGTATATGAGGCCTTATATGATGTGTATTATGAAACCCGCCAATATACCAAGGCAATTGAAACGGTCAAAAAATTAATTCCTTTTGATAAAGATTATAAAGAAGACCTCGCAAATCTTTATGAACGCACAGAAAATTATACAGAGGCCCTTAAAATTTTAGAGGAACTGGATCAGGAACTCGGCACCAATGAGTACAGAAACCAATTGCGGCAGCAAATTTATTCCAAAAGTGACGATACAGGCACACAAATAACAGATCTGGAAAAAAGAATCGACAAAAACCCTGTTAACGAACAGGATTTTCTGAACCTGATATTTTTGCATAGTGAGGAAGGAAACAGCAAGGCAGCATTTGAAGTTGCCCAAAACCTTCTAAAAATAAAACCCGATTCAGAACTGGTACATTTGGCACTATACAAGTTTTACTTGGAAGATAAACAACCGGAAAAAGCGTTGCAATCGATGAAAATCGTGTTCTCTGCAGAAGCTATAGATCAGGAAAATAAATTTAAAGTCCTCAACGATTTTCTCCTGTTTGTAAATGAAAACCCAAGTTATGAAGACGAATTGGAAGAAATGGTTTCCATCTTTTCAACTTTGCAAAATGACACTAAGGTATATGAGCAACTGGGAAATTATTACTTAAAAAAGAAAATGTTTGCAGATGCATTGCAGTATTTTGAATTAGGGGTAGCAAGCAATCCCGGGGATTTTAATCTGATAAAAAATACGCTTCTAATACAAATTGACTTTAAAAAATTCAAAGAAGCAGAAAGTTTGAGCAAAAACGCGTTGGATTTTTTCCCTTCGCAACCCATTTTATATTTGTTGCAAGGGGTTGCAAATATTGGTTTGAACGAGAATAAAAAAGCGATTACGGCGTTAGAAACCGGGCTGGATTATTTGATAGATGATGCCAATATGGAACGTGATTTTTATTTGCAATTAAGCATTGCTTATCAGGCCGATGGAAATTCAGCAAAAGCACAACAAAATGCCGCCAAAGCAGAAAATTTGGCCCCGAAGAATTAATTAGATATATGAAAATAAAATCCCTAGTCTTAATTATATGTTGTAGTCTCTTTTTATTTTCCTGTGGAACAGCTAAAAAAGTAGCAGGGGGGGGTATGGACGCATCAATGACGGCTAAAACCCTAATAGATTTGCATAACAACAAAGAGCCTGATTTTAATACCTTAGCGTCAAGAGTACAGGTAGTTTATGATGATGGGTCAAAATCCCAAAGTATCACCGTTAGTCTACGAATGAAAAAAGACGAAACCATATGGGTAACAGCTTCCATTTTAGGGATCACACTGGCAAAAATCTTGATTACACAGGATAATGTGAGTTATTATGAAACTATCGGGAAAACCTATTTTGATGGAGATTTTAGTTTGTTAAGCACATGGCTGGGTACTGAAATAGATTTTGAAATGGCGCAAAACATTCTTTTGGGCCAGGCGGTTTTTGAATTAAATGAAAACAACTATGAGGCTTCTGTTTTTGGCGAAAACTATCGCTTGACCCCTAAAAAGCAGTCTGATTTCTTTAAGCATATTTTCTTGCTTCAACCCAATACCTATAAAATAGCATCCCAGCAAATTATGCAACCACAAGAACAGCGTATCTTAACGGTGGATTATGGGCCTTACCAGGAAACAGGCGGCCAATTATTTCCAAAAACTATTTCCATAAATGCCATAGAATTACAGAAAAAAACAAGCATACAATTGGATTACCGCAATATAGATATAAATCCGCAGGTGAACTTTGCATTTAAAATCCCCGGAGGTTATGAAGAAATACAGCTAGATTAATGAACAGAATTTTTTACAAGGCGTTTTTATTTTTTCTGCTTTTAATAGTGGGCTTTTCAAGTCATGCACAAAAAGACAAACAGGCTGAACTGGAACAAAAGAGGCAACAGTTACAGGAGGAAATAAGACAAATCAATACACTGTTGTTTAGTACCCAGAAAAAGGAGAAAACAGTATTAACCCAGGTAGAAGATATTGCAAAACGTATTCAGGTAAGGGAAAATCTTATAAAAGTTACTAACCAGCAGGCAAATTTAATTACTAGGGAAATCAACTCCAATATTTCCAGAATAGCACAACTTCGTTCAGACCTTGAAGCGCTTAAGGAAGACTACGGAAAACTAATAGAAAAATCCTATAAAAGTAAAAACGACCAAAGCAGGATTATGTTCTTGCTTTCTTCCGAAAACTTTTTACAAGCTTATAAACGTGTGCAATACATGCAACAATATGCAAACCACAGAAAAAAGCAAGGGGAAGAAATTCAGGCAAAAACACAGGAACTACAAGACCTAAATAAAGATTTGTTAGTGCAACAAAAGGAAAAACAAAAGCTAATTGAGGAAAACCGTTTGGCGAGAAACACACTGAATCAGGAAAAAGCACAACAGGAACAGTTGGTGGCTTCTTTAAAGAAAGATGAAAGTAAATTTGCCGCTCAAATAAGGACCAAACAACAGGAAGCAGCAGCGATAGACAGGGAAATTGAAGCATTGATACGTGCTGCCATTGCAGAAGCAAACAAAGCAGCCGGCGCAAATGCTACTACCACTACCACAACGACGAGTCGACCTACATTTGCTATGACGGCAGAAGCAAAAGCCCTTGCGGCAAATTTTACAAGCAACAAAGGCAAATTACCCTGGCCGGTGGAAAGAGGTGTGGTTGTTACCCGTTTTGGCACCACACAACATCCTACTTTACCTAATGTAAAAACTTACAGTAGCGGTGTGGAAATTGCTACCGAAGAAGGCTCAAAAGCCAGAGCTGCATTTGATGGTGAAGTGCTCGCGGTTACCGTAATTAGGGGCGCCAATAAGGCGATACAAATAAGGCACGGAGATTATATAACCGTTTACCAGAACATTACCGATGTGTATGTAAAAAAAGGGGATAAAGTTTCCACCAGACAGGAAATCGGAAAGATATTTACAAATCCCACCACAGGGGACACCACATTAAAATTTCTTATTTTTCAAAATACAAACAAGCTTAACCCTGCAGAGTGGGTGTATAGAATGTAATATTTTCTATATAAATAACGCTTTTAATTCTGTCGCGTCTTTGGGTTTCATTTTTCCGGCAAGTACCAGACTCAATTGTTTTCTGCGTAAAGCAGCGTCAAAGCGTTGTTTTTCAAGTTCGGTTTCCGGGATGAGTTCAGGCACCTCCATTGGGGTTCCCATTTCATTCACAGCAACAAAGGTGTAAATAGCTTCATTGGCTTTCGTTTTTACACCACTCTCCCTGTCTTCTATCCAAATATCCATATACACTTCCATAGACGTTTTAAAAGCTCTGGATACTGTTGCTTCTACAGTCACCACACTTCCCAGAGGGATCATTTTATTGAATGCTACATGATTTACCGAAGCAGTAACTACAATCCTTCTGGAATGTCTTCTGGCTGCAATACTGGCCGCACGGTCCATCCTTGCCAGAAGTTCACCACCAAACATATTACCAATTGGGTTGGTCTCACTGGGTAAAACCAAATCAGTTACTATAGTTCTGGAATCTTTTGCGAATTTTGCCTGCATTATTTTTTTTGCAAAGGTAAGTTGCTTTTCAGAGCTGGAATAGAAATTTTATAAAATTTAAGAGATATTTGAAGCAGCATTTTTAGTCTATTTCCTGAACCAATAACCACGCGTCTGCGTTTTCTGTGCGTTGCACATTTCGTAATACAGTCAACGCCTCTTCTTTTTCAGGATGCGAACTGTAAACCACCTGATGTAAACCGAATCTGTTTTCCCCAAGGGTTCTTGCCGGATACCCTTTTTCTTTTAATTGGGTGATTTTTTTTAGAGAGTTTGCTTCTTCCCGGAAAGCACCGGCTATTATGTGAAAATTCCCAACAGGCTTTTTCACAGAAACCATTAAACTGGGCAACGGGTTTTCTATCACAAACGTAGCCTGTTGAATTTGGTCTTCAACAATACTGTTTGCTTTCTGTTTTTCAGCAAGATTATGTTCGTGTACCTGACTGCTAAAATAGTACATCCCTCCGAACCCTGATAAGCCCAATACTAAAAGACCTATCGCTGCATATTTTGTGTAAGGAATTGCCATCCTTTTTGCCGGAGTGAATAAAATCACCGGTTTTTTGTCAGTTTCCTTTTTAGAAATACGGTTTATTTCAGCAGAGGTATAGGAAGAAAGGCCAAAAGAGTCTGTAAGGAAATTTACACTATTTGCCGGGGCAAAAATTATGGCGTTTTGTTTATTAAGAGATAGGGAACCAATGTTTTCAAACCCAAATTCTTTCCCCTGATGCAGGTCTTGTTTAACAAGCTTTACATACTTTCTAATTTTTTCCAAAGCAATTTCAAACGAGCATTTGTCAACTACAGCAATATAATTTGCAAGTAATCCATCATTGGTTTGTAATTGTTGATTAAATGAAAGTCTTTTATTAGGAGGATAAAAATTATGTGAAGAATCAATTCTTGCAGATTGATTTTGAGTAAGAAAGGCGCCTAAACCCGGTATGATAACACATTCATAGCGGTATAATAAATCGGTGATGTATTTCTCTAAATGCATAGTAAACAAATTTAGCACTTTTTTTGTTTTGGCATATTTAATATGCTCTAAGTTTTTAACAAAACAATTTTTCTTGTATTTTTAAATAAAATCAAACACCGGTATTTCAGATTTCTATGTTGTCAAAAGAAGAGCTTTTTCACACAATGATTTTACAGAAAGTTCCTAATCTGGGGGATGCTTCTGCAAAAAAACTAATTCAAAAAGCCGGGAGTGCAGAAGCTGTGTTTAAAGAAAAGAAACATGCGCTTTTAAAAATTGACGGTATAGGCAATTTTAAACTGAAAGAATTGCAGTCTAAAGATAATTTTGATTTGGCTGAAGCCGAAATGAATTTCATAGAAAAAAATGAAATACAATATATGTATTTCAAAGGGGAAAACTATCCCGAAAAGCTGAAACATTGCTTGGACGGGCCCACACTATTATTTTATAAAGGCAATATAAACCTTAACCGAAAGCGTATTCTTAGCATTGTGGGAACCAGAAAAATTACTACCTACGGCTCATCGTTTTGTGAAAGGTTAATAGAAGAATTATCCCCGCTACAACCGGTCATTATTTCCGGTTTTGCTTATGGTGTGGATATTTGTGCGCACAAAGCTGCCATAAAAAATAACCTGCAAACTATTGCTTGCCTGGCGCATGGTTTAAACCAGATATATCCAAAAACCCATAAAAAATATATGGAGCAGGTAGAGAATAACGGCGGATTTATTACCGAATTCTGGAGCAGTGATGCCTTTGACCGAAATAATTTTTTAAAAAGGAACCGCATTATTGCCGGGATATCAGAAGCTACTTTGGTTATAGAATCAGCCGAAAAAGGAGGGAGTTTGGTAACGGCAGATATAGCAAACTCTTACAATAGGGATGTGTTTGCAGTACCCGGAAGAGCATCAGACACGCAAAGTCAGGGGTGTAATAATCTGATAAAAACACAAAGGGCACACTTGCTAAATTCAGCAGCTGATATAGTTTACATTCTCAATTGGAAACTCGAGGAAGAAAAACCTAAGACAATTCAAAAGCAGTTGTTTGTGGAATTATCCAAAGAAGAAATAGCGATTTATAATTATCTTAAACAAAATCCTAAAGAAGTTTTGGATATGATCGCAATTAACTGTGAAATCCCTGTCCATCAAACCACAAGCCATTTGTTTAGTATGGAAATGAAAGGGGTTGTAAGGTCTTTACCGGGGAAAATATTTGAAATAATTTAAATCAATATCCTACTTTTTGCCGGACTCTTACAAGCACTTCATTTGCAACAAGAGATGCCTTTTGAGCTCCTGATTTTAATGCATTTTCCAGTTCTTGTTTATTTTCCATATAATAGTTAAAGAGTTTGATCTGATCTGCAAATTTTTCAATTAATAAATCAAAGAGGGCTTGTTTGGCGTGACCATAGCCATAATTCCCGCCTTGGTAATTTTGACGCATCTGGTTAATGGCTTCTTCATCTGCTACTAATTTATAGAGGGCAAACACATTACAAGTTTCTGTATCTTTTGGTTCTTCTAAAGGCGTACTGTCAGTTTCAATGCTCATTATCTGTTTTCGAAGTTGCTTGTCCGGTAAAAAGATGTTGATAATATTTCCTTTGGACTTACTCATTTTTGCGCCATCGGTTCCGGGAATATACATGGTATTTTCCTGAATTTTTGGCTCAGGTAAAACAAAGGTTTCTCCATAAACAGCGTGAAATCTTGAGGCAACATCACGTGTCATTTCTATATGTTGTAATTGATCTTTACCCACAGGGACAAAATGGGCATCATATAATAAAATATCTGCGGCCATCAACATGGGATAACTGAATAGCCCGGCGTTTACATCTTCCAGGCGATCTGCTTTATCTTTAAAAGAATGTGCCAGTGTAAGTCTTTGGTAAGGAAACATGCAACTTAAATACCATGATAATTCTGTCACCTGAGGCACATCACTTTGTCTGTAAAAAATAGTTTTATCAAGATCCAGTCCAAAAGCAAGCCACGTAGCCGCAACACTATAGGTATTCTCCCTAAGGGTTGTCGCATCTTTAATTTGCGTTAAAGAGTGCATGTCTGCAATAAATAAAAAAGAGTCTGTTTTAGGCTGGTTTGCCATAGCAATAGCCGGAAGTATCGCGCCTAAAATGTTACCAAGATGGGGAGTTCCCGTACTTTGTATGCCAGTTAAAATTCTTGCCATTTTGTAATCTGTTCAGAAAAAAGTTATTCAAACAAAGGTACTTTTTTTGTTTAAAAGGCTCGATACATTTGTGTATTTTTGATCCCGATGTTTTTACTTAAGTATATAGTTGTCCCTGTCTGGCGAATTTGGTTTTATGTGTTGATCACAGGAACTATTATTTTGTTGTTTCCATTCCTCATTATAAGTATTGCCAAAAAGAAATGGTATCCCGGATTTTTTAGGATAGCACGTGTTTGGGCAACTATAATCCTCTTTGGAATGGGCTTTTTTCCTAAAATAAGAAGGGAACAGATACCTGTAAAAAATAAGAGTTATATGTTTGTTTCCAATCATACATCCATGACAGATATTATGCTGATGTTGTATGCGGTTAAAAATCCTTTTGTTTTTGTGGGTAAAAAAGAATTGGGCAAAATACCCCTTTTCGGGTTTTTTTATAAACGCACCTGTATTTTAGTGGACAGGAACAATACGCAAAGCAGGGTAGATGTTTTTGAAGCTGCTCAGGAACGATTAAAACTGGGCTTAAGTATTTGCATTTTCCCTGAGGGCGGTGTCCCGGAAGATGAAAGCATAGTGCTTGATACATTTAGGGATGGAGCATTTCGTTTGGCAATTGAACATCAAATTCCTATTGTTCCTATGACATTCCACGATAACAAAAAGCGCTTATCTTACACGTTTTTTAGCGGAAGCCCGGGAAAAATGCGGGTAAAAAGCCATCGGTTTATAGAAACAGGCCTATTTACCAAAGAACAAAAGAGAGTTTTAAAAGAGCAAACGCATAAAATAATATTAGAGGAATTACTTCACCCTACATTATAAAACAAAAAGTCATTCTTTGGCACAAAGAATGACTTTTCAGAAAATTTATTACTCTGGTTTTTTTACCAAAAGCAATAAATAAAGCACATATAAACTAAACTTAAAATCGATAACTAAAACCGGTATAAACACCCAGATAATAAGGTTTAAAATCAATACTTGTATCTGAATAAGGATTTATCTGATATTTGAACATTGGTTCCAGATTGAAAATAAACCTTTTGGTCAGTTTATAATCAAAACCTAAACCAATATTTGTACTGAAACTTAGTGTATTTAGATTGTTTGCTTCCCCTATTTTAGTTGTAAAACCATCAGAGTTAACGTTTATCTCATTCCCATTCAATATTAATGTACTCATCCCACCAATCATATTTAACCCAAAACGGGTATTTAATATAGAATACTTCAATTCTAAGGGTACTTCAAAATAATCCATTTGCTGGCTCATTGTTCCCGGGATTACCCCATTTCTTGGAACTATAACAAAACCATCAATTGTTGTAGGAGTGCCTGAAGGTGGAGGTTTTAGTGTTCCTCTGTTTCCCACAGCAACTATTACATTACTCCTTTCATAGTCTATACTTTTTAAAGACGCTTCGCTGGTCGCAGCTGCAAATTCTATGTCGTTTGTCACATAGCTCAAATCTACTTTATTTATACCCGTGCGAATACTTAGTTTGTTATTGATGGCATAACTCACTTTGACACCATAGCTGTAATTTACGTCCCCAGATTTTGTATTGTCAGAAAAACGGGTATCGATGGAAGAGCCATTACCAAGTGTATTGTAATAGACAGGTGCAAAGTTTGGGGAAACATCCCATCGGTTTTCCGGTGTTTGTTTTTGTGTTGCGGCTAATGCAGCTTCTTTTTCTTTCTCCTCAATAACATCAAAAATAGATTTCTTGTTTTCTTCAGCAGGCTCAACAATTGCTATTTCAGAATCTATAATTTCTGTTTCTCTTAGTATGTCCGGATTAGATTTTACCTCTTTTGATGTATTTTCGGATATAGCTTTATCTGTTTTTTGAATCTCAGTAATTGAAGTTTCAGATTTTGTTTTTTCTGTCTTGACTTTATCGGAAGAAACAGCAATATCAGCAGACTTGGCTTTATTTATTGTATTTGCTTTTTGCTTTTGGGTATCTTGCAGGTTGTCACGCTTTATATCTTCAGTAGCAGTAGTAACTAAATCCTCTTTTTTAGGAACAATTTCTTTTTTACCAACAGAAGGATCAGTAATGATATTGTTTTCTGTGTTTGATTTGTCTTCTGTGTTTACTATCGTAGTAGTATCCTCTAAACCAGAAGGTATATTTTTATTTTCTTTTTCCTGATTT
>JBGTDF010000392.1:0-2176 GCA_041748455.1 Planktosalinus sp. | reverse complement strand
AGGATAAAAATCATTTAATATAAATTACTCAAAGATGAAAACAACACTCCAAATACAAAACCTGAAATGCGGCGGTTGTGCGCATACCGTAACCATCAAATTAAGCTCAATTGAAAATATTGAAAACGTTGAGGTAGATGTGGAAATGGATACGGTTTCTTTTGAATTTACTTCCGAAGCAGATGTAGAACAGGTAAAGAAAAAATTACTCGCATTGGGCTATCCCGCTCTGGGCGAAATTAATTCCATCACTTCCAAAGCCAAATCGTTTGTGAGTTGTGCTGTGGGGAGAATGGGTAAATAAAAAAGTGAGCAGTGTTCAGCCTGGCCGAAGGCTGGATGCAGTGTTCGGTTTAAGGAACTCCATAGATTACTTTGCGCTTTCTTTACGATCTCTGCGTGAACCCCACGCAAGAGTAAACGAAAAACAATATTGCTTTGAGGCTGTGTGCAGGATTAAAAATCTTTTGTATTTTAGTGGAAATCTGAAACCCACTAAGTTATGAAAGCGTTCTGTACCCTCTTCAATATATTGATAGCCACAACCCTTTCCGCGCAAAGCCTGGAAGGTGCGTGGCAACTCACCCATGAAAATAAAGAAAAAATAACCGATAAAGAAGTAATGGCCATTTTTCAGGACGGCTATTTTGCTATAGGTGCAAAACAAATCAACGATAACAAATTTCTGTATGCGGAAGGTGGCGAGTTTGCCATCAAAGATGGCGCTTATACCCAAACCTATGATTTTAATACTGCCTCCCCGGAAGCTATAGGGGTGGAACAACAATATGCCTACTCTCTTGCAGGAAATACGCTTACACTCGTTTCTGCAGGAGGTTCCCATGTATGGCAACGCGTTTCTGAAGGTAAAGATGCCTTGACCCGCAACTGGGTAATCAACGGTAGGGAGCGGGATGGTGAAATGAATGCCATTACCCCGGGGGACCGGCGCACCGTAAAAATTCTTAGTGGCGGACACTTTCAGTGGATCGCTTTCAATTCAGCTACCAAAGAATTCAGTGGTACCGGTGGCGGTACATATACAGCAGAGAACGGTGTTTACACAGAAAATATAACGTTTTTCTCCCGTGACGACAGCAGGGTGGGTGCCAGTCTGCAGTTTAATTTTGAAGTTAAAGACGGTAAATGGCATCACAAAGGAAAAAGCTCTAAGGCCGACCCCATTTATGAAATCTGGTCTCCCTATACGGAGGCTTATAGCAAGAAATAAGCACCAAAATTTCAAGCACCAAATTCCAAAAATAGTTTTCAGAGTTCAGTCCCGAGCTTTCGGCAGTGATCTGTATTTAGATGGAGGAAATCTCTGTGCAACCCTGCATACCACTACTAAAAAACAAAACTTCCGGAACCCATCTTCAGGAACCGGAAGTTCATCGCTCAGTCCTCACAACCAAGTTTACGCTTTTTCGTCAGCAGCATCCACATTGATGGCAGTAGTGGCCACTTTGGATAATTTTTGATCTGCAGCTTTTTCTTCTTCCAGGGTAGTGGCAAGAAGTTTTTCCACATCCTTTAAACCTAAGGTTTCCGCAAATTGTCTCAGGGTTCCATAGGTTGCTATTTCATAGTGCTCCACTTTCTGTGCAGCAGCAATAATACCCGCGTCACGCATTGGTCCATCTTCGGTATCTTTCATTATTTCTTCCCCTTCTTCTATAAGACCGGCCATGGCTTCACATTTTTTGCCTTTGGCGGTTTTTCCGATAAGTTTAAAGACCTGCTCTAAACGGTTTTGGTGCTCTACGGTTTCTGCCAGATGCTCGTCCAGTGCTTTTACCAAATCGTCATCGCTGGCTTTTTTGGCCATTTTGGGCAATGCTTTTATCAATGCCTTTTCCGCCCAATAGATATCCTTTAATTGTTCTTCAAACAATTCCATCAGTTGGGAAGATTTCATACTTCTTCTTTTAGTATTTGCGTCTTGCGCAGTTTTCTTGGTTACCATAATTTTAGTATTTATTAGTTAAACATTCTTTTTTTTAATCCGTTGAACCTTTCTGCCCACGTATGGTTTATATAATCTATAAGAGACCCTTCCTTATTTAGTGCCGTTATCCCGGCAGCCCCTATTTTTATGGCGCCTAAAACTATAAAAGGCCATTGAACGACATTTGCAAACCCAAAAATCCACGGCGAAGTCACAAGAACCAGTCCT
>JBGTDF010000391.1:0-6899 GCA_041748455.1 Planktosalinus sp. | reverse complement strand
GTCTTTCACTTCTTTATCCCTGCCGGTTTTGGTTTTCATACTTTCCACCCTCCCCGGATTTAGAATGCCCCTGCAATCAAAAACAAAACCGCCGCCATTCGCACTATCATCCGCAGGTATACCATTACGATAAGAAAAACTTTTTATTTTAATTACCAGGGGTGTTTGTTCAGTGGCTTGTACGGGAGTAAATTGCTGAATAATTTCATCGGCAATACATAGGTTCAACACTTTATTAAATTCGGGAAGCACAATTCCCAGGCTTTGGTTTAGAAAAAAATCTTTGAGGTTTCTTAATGCCAGCGGAATGCTGGTTAGAAATTGCGACTTTCTTTCAAACAATCCCCTGAAGCCATAAGCTCCCAAAACCTGCAACAGTCGAATGAGAACATATCCATTATACTGGCTGCGAAAAATGGTTTTATTAAGGGTAGAAGGAATAAAATTTTTGAAAGCCTCCATATAATCCGAAAGCAATTTTTCTTTCCATTCTGTCGGCAGGTTGGCTCTTGCCTGCCAGATCATACTTGCTACATCGTATTGAGGAGCACCTTTCATGCCTCCCTGGTAATCGATAAAATGAACACTATTGTCATCCTGAACCATAATGTTCCTGCTCTGGAAATCACAGAACATAAAATATTTATATTCAGTATGAGTCAGATAGTTACTTAGGGCATCAAAATCATCAAGGAGTTTTTGTTTATCATAGGGCTTACGCAAGGCATCCAGGAAATAATACTTAAAATATAAAAGATCAGCCATAATGGCCTGCTTACCAAATTCTGCGTTAGTGAGACATTTGTCATAATCCAGGTCTTCATCTCCTAACACCTGCAGCCTGGCCAGCGATTGGAGGCTTGTTTTAAAAAGATCGTAAACGGAAGGAGTGAAACCACCGGATTCCAGTTTGTTCAACAAGGAAGTGTTTCCAAAATCTTCCTGCAAGTAATATTCTCTGTCTTCGCTGATTGCAAGTATCTCAGGTACAGCCAGTTTTTTTTGATGAAAATTGTGGGAGAAATAAATAAAAGATTCATTCTCTTTTATATTGGCGCCATAGGTTCCGATTACTGAACTGTGGCTATCATAAATCCGAAAATAACGGCGTTCGCTTCCAGATGGCGGCAGCACATCAATAGAGACGGGTTCCTCACCTTTCCAATTTATATATAGCTCACGGATTGCCTTTGTAATATTCTGCATCCGACAAATTTAGGGAGTTCGCTCATGATAAACCATATGGCAACAAAAACGAAAATGGGTTATATCTTATCAGGAATTCCTGATTCGTACCAACAAAAGTCGGATCCGCGTTCATAACTAACAGCCATTAGCTTTTTACCTCTAAATTTGCTCAGATTAATGCTGAACGAACTATGAATGATACTCCCACTACAAAAGTCAGGATTGTAACTGCCGCTTCTTTATTTGACGGGCATGATGCGGCCATCAATATAATGCGCCGGATTATGCAAAGCAAAGGTGTGGAGATCATCCACCTGGGGCATAACCGTTCTGTAAAAGAAATAGTTGAAACAGCTATCGAAGAAGATGTACATGGTATCGCCATAACCAGTTACCAGGGCGGGCATGTGGAGTTTTTTAAATATATGAAAGACCTGTTGGATGAAAATGGTTGCGGGCATATTAAAATATTTGGTGGCGGTGGGGGTACCATTTTACCTGATGAAATAGAAGAACTGCACCAATATGGAATCACTAAAATATATAGTCCTGATGATGGGCGGATGATGGGCCTGGAAGGAATGATAGAAGAGGTAATTAGAAAATGCAACCCCGAATCCATTGAAAATGGAATAATTGAAAAGATGGGATGGAATGGCAAACTTCCTTTAGGCGAAGTAAAGGATATACGACGGATTGCCAGGATAATAACCCTGGCAGAAAATGGAAAAGAATATTCTGAAGAACTTAAAGAACTTAAATCGATTGAAGGGTCTTCAGAAACACAAATACAAGACAAAAAAGTAACACCGGTTTTAGGAATCACCGGTACCGGTGGCGCAGGAAAATCATCGCTTGTCGATGAACTGGTAAGACGTTTTCTGGTGGATTTTCCTGAGAAAACCTTAGGGATTATTTCAGTGGATCCTTCCAAGAGAAAAACAGGTGGCGCGTTACTTGGGGACCGCATACGTATGAATGCCATCAACAACCCAAGGGTATATATGCGTTCGCTCGCAACCCGGCAGTCTAATCTGGCACTATCCAAATATGTGGCAGAAGCCATCGAAGTTTTAAAAGCTGCAAAGTATGATTTGATTATTTTGGAAACTTCCGGAATCGGGCAAAGCGATACAGAGATTATAGAACACAGCAATGTATCCCTATATGTGATGACGCCTGAGTTTGGCGCAGCCACCCAACTGGAAAAAATAGACATGCTCGATTTTGCAGATATTGTTGCTATAAACAAATTTGACAAGCGTGGCGCGCTGGATGCACTGCGCGATGTAAAAAAACAATACCAGCGCAACCACGGGCTCTGGCACAGTGACCCGGAAACCCTTCCGGTTTTCGGAACCATTGCTTCCCAGTTTAATGACCCGGGTATGAATACCTTATATAAGAAGGTGATGGATGCATTGGAACAAAAAACAGAAAGCAATCTTAAAAGTAAGTATACAATAACCGGCGAAATGTCTGAAAAGATTTTCGTTATCCCGCCGGCACGCACCAGATACCTGTCGGAAATAGCGGAAAGCAACCGTGCTTACGATAAAAAAGCAACTGAACAGGAAGCAGTGGCACAAAAGCTTTACGGAATTTACACTACCCTGCAAACGGTATCGGGAGCAGAAATTAGCATTACTTCCGGCGGTCCCGAGTTTAAAGACACGAAAGCTTCCGAAAAGGAGTTGACAAAATTGCTGCTTGCCGAATTTGACCGTGTAAAAATGGATATGGACCCCTATAACTGGGAAAAAATAGTCAGTTGGGAAGCTACCGTAGAGAAATACAAAGGGCCGCATTACAAATTTAAAGTCAGGGACAAAGAGCTTAAAATAGAAACCCATACAGAATCGCTTTCGCATCTGCAAATCCCTAAAGTGGCCTTGCCTAAATACAAAGCCTGGGGCGATTTACTGCGATGGATGCTTCAGGAAAACGTGCCCGGCGAATTTCCATATACTTCCGGTCTTTACCCTTTTAAAAGACAAGGGGAAGATCCCACCAGAATGTTTGCAGGGGAAGGCGGCCCCGAACGCACAAACAGGCGTTTTCACTATGTGAGCTTGGGAATGGATGCAAAACGTCTTTCCACCGCTTTTGATAGTGTGACCCTTTACGGAAATGATCCGGATTACAGACCGGATATTTACGGAAAAATAGGGAATGCCGGCGTGTCTATTTGCTGTCTGGACGATGCTAAAAAATTGTATTCCGGTTTTGATTTGAGCCACCCGATGACTTCGGTTAGTATGACTATCAATGGTCCTGCACCTATGCTGCTGGGCTTCTTTATGAATGCCGCTATCGATCAGAATTGTGAAAAATACATCAAAGAAAACGGTTTAGAAAAAGAAGTACAGTCCAAAATTGAAAAAATGTATAAAGACCGTGACGTGGAGCGACCTATGTACCACGGCAACCTTCCGGAAGGGAATGACGGATTAGGATTAATGCTGCTTGGAACAACCGGGGACAAGGTACTTCCTAAAGAAGTCTATGAAGAAATTAAAAAAGAAACATTAAGCCAGGTCCGTGGAACGGTACAGGCAGATATTCTGAAAGAAGACCAGGCGCAAAACACCTGTATTTTCTCTACGGAATTTGCACTTCGGCTAATGGGCGATGTTCAGGAATATTTTATCAAAGAAAAAGTGCGAAATTTCTATTCGGTTTCCATATCAGGGTATCATATTGCAGAAGCGGGTGCAAACCCAATCACACAGTTGGCGTTAACATTATCCAACGGTTTCACTTACGTGGAATATTATCTGAGCCGAGGTATGGATATCAACGAATTCGGGCCAAACCTATCCTTCTTTTTCTCGAATGGTATTGATCCTGAATATGCAGTAATTGGTCGCGTTGCCAGAAAAATTTGGGCGAAAGCCTTAAAAGAAAAATACAATGCAAATGCACGTGCGCAGATGCTGAAATACCACATACAGACATCAGGACGTTCCTTGCACGCACAGGAAATTGACTTTAATGATATCAGGACTACATTACAAGCCTTATATGCTATTTATGACAATTGCAATTCGTTGCATACCAATGCTTATGATGAAGCCATTACGACGCCCACCGAAGAGTCTGTGCGCAGGGCGATGGCGATTCAGTTAATCATAAACAAGGAGTTGGGTCTTGCCAAAAATGAAAATCCTATTCAGGGAGCCTTCATTATTGAGGAATTGACAGACCTGGTGGAAGAAGCCGTATTGCTCGAGTTTGATCGAATTACAGAAAGGGGAGGTGTTTTAGGCGCCATGGAAACCATGTACCAGCGTAGCAAAATCCAGGAGGAAAGTTTGTATTATGAGACTTTAAAACACAATGGTGAATTTCCAATCATTGGGGTGAATACTTTTTTAAGTTCAAAAGGTTCCCCAACTATTGTTCCAAGGGAAGTAATACGTGCAACCGAGGAAGAAAAACAAGCACAGATAAAAACCCTCGAAAAACTGCACGGCGCCTTTCAGGACAAAGCAGAAGAAACTTTGGAAACCGCCAGAAAAGCTGCCATAAATAATGAAAATATTTTTGAAGTGTTAATGGAAGCCACCAAGGTATGCTCGTTAGGTCAAATCACCAAAGCATTGTTTGAGGTTGGGGGTCAGTATAGACGAAATATGTAAGCAGAGAGCCATCCCGATGTGAAATCGGGATGTGCGAATCGCTTATCCCGATTTCACATCGGGATTTTAGTAAATTAAACAATAACACGACAAAATTTTAAGATAGCACTAATTACCCGTAAATCATCTTTGCCCCTCCCTAAAGGGAGTTTGATTTTCCTCAATTTCATTCTTTAGGGATGGGGTTATAAATCGAGGAAAATCTTGCTAGATTGATTTTTTCGGAAATAAAAATTTAACAGAAAAAATCAATGAAAAAACCACACAATACACTGATATTCATTTTTTTAATCCTATTTACCTTCACTATCGCTTGCAAAGACTCCAAAAAAGAAAGTGAAGAAGAAATTAATGTAACTGAAGAAAATGTAATTGTTTTTGGGGAAGCTATACTCGATGAGAACGACCCCTCTGTATGGATATATGACTATGATGCGGATATACCCGTTAAAAACAGGGAAGTTATTAAGGATACCTTGTCCCTTCAAGAGTGGGTGGATTTTTTTAATGCACAAAATGAGAAGGTACACCTGGAATTTTTAAAACACAATGGGGATACACTGTTTGTGAAAATTCCGGAGAGCACGGTTTTGACCCAACAAATGGGTACTGCAGGTGCAGACGGCTACTTGTCGATAGCTACCTATACACTCACAGAATCCCAATTGGTAAATTTTGTCCATTTTGATTTTGAAGAAGGCGACCATGCGATGCCTGGCGTTTACAGCAGACAGTATTATATTGACCGGAATAAAGAACGATTTAAATAATGTACTGGCTGCTACTCGTTATTGCCGGTTTGTTTGAAGTTGCTTTCGCTTTTTGTCTGGGAAAGGCAAAATATGCCACCGGAACTGCACATTGGCTTTGGATGCTCGGTTTTCTGCTCTGTCTTTCCTTAAGTATGTTTCTACTTTACAAAGCGACACAAGGTATTCCCATCGGGACTGCTTATGGGGTATGGACAGGAATAGGCGCTGTGGGAACAGTTATACTGGGATTATTTTTCTTTAAAGAACCTGCAACCTTTTGGCGCTTGTTTTTTCTTTCCACCTTAGTGATATCGATTGTAGGGTTGAAGGTTGTTTCTAATTAATGCCTATTTCTCATCTTCTTCCTCGTCTTCATCCAGATCATCCCATTCATCGGGGTTGATAAAATCTTCCCATTCCTCCTCATCAAAAAGTTCGTCTAAAGGGTTATTGGAATCCTCCTCCTCAGGATCATCATATTCCACTCCCGGCGGATTAAAAAGTCCCCAGCGATCGATGAAATAGTTCCAGGGATCAAAAGTTTTGACCCATTCGGCAAATAAAACGCGAAACTCATCGATTTCCTTTCTTATTACGTCCAGATATTCAGTATCCTTGAAACCGTGAATTTCCAAACCTCTTAAATGCAATATAATATCTTTGGCGCTTTTTCTAATGATAGTGGCATTTTCCATCAAGAGATCATACATGTCTGCATGAACTGCCCCGGCTACTTTTGCGGTCATTGTCATGGCGTCTTCCCTTAAAAAGTCCGCATAACTGTCCCATAAGCTTTTCTCGTATTCTTCCGGTTGATCGGCAGATTCCTTTTTGACTATTTCGGCAACCCGCTCCACTAACTCTGAGATGGACCACGCTTTTTTATAGAGGGGATTGTTTTCAAAACGGAAATGCAGATCTGAATTTTGATCTTCCATAAGTGCTGTTAAATTACTAACAAAGTTACTATAAGCTTCCTTAAAATAAAAGCATAAAATAACTTTTTAAAGGGTCATCAACCAGATGCGCTGCAGTTTTCGGAAACGTTTTAACTCGTGACGCAGTAATTGTAAAAATTCCCTGCCGTTGTGTGGCACCGAATTTTCAAGACGTTCACAATTTTTATAAAGGGAGTGGGTGAGTTGTTGTAAAGAAACAACATGTTTGTGCCTGTCTTCGCTGAATGTTTTCTCTTCGGCATTCTTTATTTCCGGAAAGAGGGAACCGGATTGTTGCACGATATCGCCGGTGAAATAAATACTTTTATGTTCCTGACCGTTTTTATCCAACACCGCCATCTGCTCTACCAGATACTGGG
>JBGTDF010000390.1:0-5169 GCA_041748455.1 Planktosalinus sp. | reverse complement strand
AAAACGTGCCAGACGCATACTGGACAGGGATCATTTTGGGTTGGAAGATGTTAAGAAAAGAATTATTGAACACCTTGCCGTTTTAAAACTGCGCAACGATATGAAGTCACCCATACTGTGTTTGTACGGACCTCCGGGAGTTGGTAAAACTTCCCTTGGTAAATCCATAGCAGAGGCATTGGGAAGAAAATATGTTCGGGTTTCTTTAGGCGGTTTACGGGACGAATCTGAAATACGCGGCCATAGAAAAACCTATATAGGTGCAATGCCGGGAAGGATTGTGCAAAGCTTAAAAAAAGCAGAGAAATCGAACCCTGTTTTTGTTTTGGATGAAATCGACAAACTTTCTTTGGGTAATCAAGGAGATCCATCATCTGCATTACTGGAAGTTCTGGACCCGGAACAAAACAATGATTTTCACGACAATTTCCTGGAAGTGGGGTATGACCTTTCCAAAGTGATGTTTGTGGCAACTGCAAACAGTCTGAATACAATTCAGCCGGCATTGTTGGATCGTATGGAAATCATCAAAGTAACCGGATATACCATTGAAGAAAAGGTAGAAATAGCGAAACAACATTTATTGCCAAAACAACTTAAAGAGCATGGCCTGGATACTTCCCACCTTAAAATAGCAAAAGCACAACTGGAAAAAATTGTGGAAGGGTACACCCGGGAATCCGGTGTTAGGGGATTGGAAAAACAAATAGCAAAGATGGTGCGTCACGCAGCAATGCATATTGCTATGGATGAAAAATACAATGTAAAAGTAACCAATGAAGATATACTGAAAGTATTGGGTGGCCCGAAGCTGGAACGCGACAAATATGAAAACAATGATGTTGCAGGAGTAGTTACCGGATTAGCCTGGACAAGCGTGGGCGGGGATATTCTCTTTATTGAATCTATATTATCCAAAGGAAAAGGAACGCTTACCATTACTGGAAATTTAGGTAAAGTAATGAAGGAATCAGCTACAATTGCCATGGAGTATATAAAATCAAATGCAGAGCAGTTGGGTATTGATCCCGGGGTTTTTGAAAAATACAATGTGCATATCCATGTTCCGGAAGGCGCGACACCCAAAGATGGACCCAGCGCGGGTATTACTATGCTAACCTCTTTGGTTTCCCTGTTTACGCAGCGAAAAGTGAAAAAGAGCCTGGCAATGACAGGCGAAATAACTTTGCGAGGAAAGGTATTACCTGTGGGTGGTATAAAAGAAAAGATTCTTGCGGCAAAGAGGGCACGTATCAAAGAAATCATGCTTTGTGAAGAAAACAGAAGGGATATTGAAGAAATCAAACAAGATTATCTGAAAGGATTGACTTTTCACTATGTAAAAGATATGAGTGAGGTAATTGATTGCGCATTAACTAAGGAAAAAGTCAAAAACCCGAAAGTGCTATAAAACATCAAATATATACACCTAAAAAAGGATTTTAAGAATTGGGAAAGTGATTTTATTGCTTTCCTTTTTCTTTGAAGTCCTAAAAATAAATTATACTTGCACTCGTTAATAGTTTATGCTTGTTCTCCCAAAATATGAGAATGTAACCACTTAAATATTTATGCAAAAATACATTTTCATTGCATTTTTATTGTTTTCTACAGCATTGAGTTATGCTCAACTAGGTGGAAGGGCTACATACCAGTTTTTAAATTTGGTAAATTCACCACGTCAGGCAGCTTTGGGCGGAAAAGTGATTACCAACTATGACTACGATCCCACACAAGGCCTCTATAATCCTGCTACCATAAATCCGGAAATGGATAACCAACTTTCGGTGAATTATGTAAATTACTTTGCAGATGTAAACTACGGAACAGCTTCCTATGCTTATTTGTGGGACAGAAGGACACAAGTATTGCACACCGGGGTTACCTATATTAATTACGGAAGTTTTGACGGATATGATGAACAGGGAAACCCTACAAATTCTTTTGGTGGTGGGGAAGTAGCCCTTTCTTTTGGCTATGCAAAAAATATTCCCTGGACTGATTTTCATGTGGGCGTAAATGTAAAACTCATTTCCTCTAAATTAGAACAGTATTCTTCCATAGGCGGTGCTTTGGACATTGGGATTATTTATGTCTATGAACCCTGGGATTTGCATATTGCAGCTGTAGCAAGAAATATTGGAACTCAGTTTACTCCCTACAACGAGATTTATGAACCACTGCCTTTTGAAGTGGATTTTGGCGCTTCCCAAACCCTGGAAAATGTACCGCTTCGCTGGCATTTTACTTTGGAAAATTTACAAACCTGGAATATAGCATTCTCCAATCCTGCGAGGGAAGAAACAGATCTGGAAGGAAATGTGATCACTGAAAATATTGGTTTTTTTGACAATGTATTCCGAAGGGTAATACTTGGAGCAGAAATATTTCCCGAAGGTGGGTTTAACCTTCGCTTTGGTTATAATGTGCGCAGGGCTGAAGAACTTCGCATTTTAGACCAAAGATCTTTTGCCGGACTTAGTGCCGGTTTTTCCATTAAATTAAATAAATTACGCTTTAGTTATTCTTATGCCAGATACAATACCGCAGCCTCTGCAAGTTATTTTGGGTTGAATGTTAATTTGCAATAATCAGATTCCTTTTAAAGACCTTATCTTTGTAGCTGTTAAAATTCCATCAGGATAGATCAAACACGGTAACCTACTGTTGATTTTACTTTTAAAGCCTATTTTTTAAAACAAATGAAAAAAATTACCATAGCCATTGACGGATATTCATCCACAGGTAAAAGTACCGTTGCTAAAAGACTTGCTGCTTATCTGGGGTATTTATATGTCGATACCGGAGCTATGTATCGGGCAATTGCACTTTATGCATTGGAAAATGGCTTTATTTCCAAGACTGATTTTTATTCCGAAAAACTAATTGAGAAATTACCGGATATCTCCCTTCATTTTGAAATAAATCCGGAAACCGAAATCGCAGAGATGTTCCTTAACGGAAGAAATGTGGAAAAACAAATACGCTCTTTGGAAGTTTCTCAATATGTTAGCAAAATTGCTGAAATTTCTGAAGTGAGGAAAAAACTGGTGGAGCAACAACAAAAAATAGCCCAACAAAAAGGTATCGTGATGGACGGTAGGGATATCGGGACCGTGGTTTTCCCCGATGCCGAATTAAAAATATTCCTCAATGCCGCCCCGGAAGAAAGAGCAAGAAGACGTTTTAAGGAATATATTGATAACGGTGCCGTGGTTACGTATGATGAAATCCTTAAAAACGTAATGGAAAGGGATTTTATCGATACTACCAGGGCAGATTCCCCATTGGTTAAAGCTAAAGGGGCCATTGAATTGGACAATACCTACACCAATAAAGACGACCATTTTCATACCATTCTTCAACTCGCCAAAGATAGAATTGCGGGCAGGATATAACTATAAAATCTTAGCACCACATATCATTCACCTTTCTTAAAGTTTCGTTAAATTTTAGAATACTGAAGAGTTCTTAAAACCATAATTTATTTCGATGCGTACATACACGTATAAATCAAAATAAATTAACGATGAAACACAACACTACTTTCTCAAAACTTACGGTTGTTTTGTTACTTTTCTTTTGCACAGTATTTGTAAGTGCACAAGTGGTAACAAATGCCAATGATGACGGACCTGGGTCTTTAAGACAGGAAATTATGAATGCACTTCCGGGTGCTACCATTACTTTTGCACCTGCAACAAATGGCATGATCATTAACTTGTTGACCCAAATCACTATTGACAAAAGTATTACTGTCACTGGTAATGGTCCCTTGAATACCATTCTAAGTGGTGGCAATGCCACCAGAATTTTGGAAGTTACTAATGGAACTGCTATCAATTTCAACGGTATTGCTTTTACAAATGGTTTGGCCGCGGTTAATGGTGGTGCACTACAGTTAGCTGCTGCGGTGCCACTAGCAACTACTGTAACAATTGTGAATTGTATTTTCGAAAATAATGAAGCCCAAGGAGCAATGGCGGTACAAGGTGGTGGTGCCATTCATAATTCCGGTGGTGCTATATTGGATATACAGAACAGTTCCTTTACAAATAATAGTGCATCCGGAGCAGCAGGAAGTGGGGGTGCCATATTAAACAGTGCTGGAAGTATTTTGTTTGTAACAGCAAATACTTCTTTTAGCAATAATGTGTCCAACAGGGCAGGTGGTGCCATTGAAGACAATTCAGGTGCAGGTTTTGCAACAATAATAACGGATGCAACTTTTACCAATAATATAACAAATACAAGTCCGGGTAATGGTGGCGGAATCCACATTACAGGACCCGGTGATATGCTTGTTACAAACTCTGTTTTTACAGGAAATACTGCCGGTAATGAAGGTGGTGGACTATGGAACGGAACAGGAATAATGACACTTGCAAATGTCACCATAGATGGAAATTTTGCAGCTGGAAACGGCGCTGCCAATGGTGGCGGTGGTTTACATAACAATGGTGGTACTGTGGAAATCGATGCAGCTACTACAATAACCAATAATACTGCTACAGGAACAGCCGGAAGCGGGGGAGGAATCCTTAACGTACTTGGCGGAACTATCAATGCTACGGGAACTGTTATTACCGGAAACATGGCACAACGAGCCGGTGGAGGTATTGAAGACAATTCCACAATAAATTCAGGTACATTAAACCTTACCAATATTACTTTAAACAACAACACCGTAGCAATGTCCCCCGGAAATGGAGGTGGATTGCACATCACTGGTCCGGGTAACGCAACTATTGTTGGCGGAACCGTTAACATGAACACAGCCGGCAACGAAGGTGGTGGTTTATGGAATGGCACGGGATTGATGATTGTTAATGGTGTAACCATCGACGGAAACATCGCTAGTGGTGTTGATGCCAACAGAGGTGGGGGTGGGGTTCACAACAATGGCGGAACCATAAATCTAATTAACGGAACCACAATCACAAATAATATTGCTGATGGCGCTTTAGGAAGCGGTGGGGGAATCCTTAACGTCCTTAGAGGAACCATCAATGCAACAGGTATCACAGTGACCGGTAACAGCTCACAACGTGCCGGTGGTGGTATTGAAGATAATTCCAGTATGGGGGTAGGTACATTAAATCTTACCAATATTACTTTAAACAATAACACCGTAGCAATGTCCCCCGGAAATGGAGGTGGATTGCACAT
>JBGTDF010000389.1:0-2679 GCA_041748455.1 Planktosalinus sp. | reverse complement strand
GGACTTTCCACCGTAGAGATTTCTTCAAAAAATGCCAGACAATTGAATACTGAATTTCAAAAATTCTTCCAAACCAATTTAAAATACAAAAGTTATGTTTTACAGGGTGAAGAAGATAAAGTCAATGCTCTGGCAGCTTTACTGGATAGACATGAAATAAAATATGGGTTTTCAAATTCTGGTAGGGCAAGCGGTTTTCTTTACGGAAGCAACCAATCAGGCAATATGGATATGAAAAATGCAATTGTGGTTAGTACAAACCAGCCTAAAGGAAGAATGATTCAAGCATTGTTTGAACCAGAAACAAAACTAAGTACACCACTTACATACGATATTACTGCTTGGAATTTACCCCACGCCTTTGGACTCGAAACCCTTGCAAGTACAACACTTGTAAATGCATCTCCGGGTACTTCTAAAGCTACTGTAAATAATACCTCAAATCCCAATGCTGCCGGATACATCAGTAAATGGAACAGTATGCAGGATGCCACATTTTTAGCGGCTTTATTGCAAGAAGGCATTAAAGTGCGCTTTAGCGAAAAGAAATTTGGTGTAAGCGGTCAAAGTTTTGAAAGAGGAAGCCTCGTAATTACAAAAAGTGATAACCGCAACAACCCTGAATTTAACCAAACTGTTACCAGGATTGCCAATGAACACAACAGAAAACTATTTGCTTCCAATACCAGTTTTTCAGATACAGGAACGGATTTTGGCTCCCCGGATGTCAAAATTATCCACGCGCCACGCGTTGCCCTTTTAAAAGGAAATTACACGTCTTCTTTAAGTTATGGTGCTATCTGGCATTTCTTTGAACAACAATTGCATTATCCTGTTACTATAATAGACACTGATTATTTTAAAAGAATAGAGTTGCACCAATTTGATGTTTTGGTGATGCCCAATGGGTATTATCAGGGGTATCTTGACGAAAATACTTTAAAAAATATCACTGACTGGGTAAGCAAAGGGGGAACATTGGTTGTTTTTGACAATGCCGTTAGTGCATTTGTGGACAAAGAAGGGTTTGGATTGAAAACCAATACACCTGATGAGGCAGAGGAAGATGATGAAAAAAACCTGCTTATTCCTTATGACCAAAGGGAAAAAGAAAGTGTAAAAAATTTCATCACCGGAACTATATTCAAGGCTAAGATAGACGTTTCCCACCCATTAGCATTTGGGTATTCAGATACCTATTTCACTTTAAAGGCCGGCAGTAGTTCATACAGTTTCCTGGAAAATGGATACAATGTCGCATATCTGGAAGGAGATGCTGAACGGGTAAGTGGTTTTGCAGGTGAAGAAGCTTTGAAGGGATTGAAAAATTCATTGGTTTTTGGTGAGCAAAAAATGGGTAGAGGTAGTGTTGTTTATCTGGTGGACGATGTTATGTTTCGTTCCTTCTGGGAAAATGGTAAATTATTTTTTGTAAACAGTTTGTTCTTTATAAATAATAAAGTCGTGGTGTTTTAATTCAACCTCAATCCTCCCCCTAGCCCCCTCCGAAGGAGGGGAATAATTATGGATACATATATTTTAATTGGATTGGCGTTAGCCCCGGTAGCTGTTATAGGAACTTTTATCTGGTTGAAAGACCATTATGAGCGCGAACCTTTAAAGCACGTTTTTATCAGCTTTATATTAGGTGTTCTTTGTGCGATTCCTGCGGTAATACTCTCACTGGCATTGGGAATGCTTATTCCTGTGGATTATGGCAGTTTGGTTTCAGTTGCGGTTTTTGCTTTGGTAGTAGTCGCTTTTTCCGAAGAATTTTCAAAATATTTAATTCTAAGATATTATGCTTTTCGTCAAAAAGAGTTTGATGAACCTTTTGACGGTATTGTTTATGGCGCCATCATTAGTTTGGGCTTTGCAGCTATTGAAAATATACTGTATGTGGCAGAAGGTGGTATGTCTGTAGCTTTGCTTCGCATGTTTTCTGCGGTTCCTGCCCATGCAAGTTTTGGGATCATCATGGGATATTATATGGGGATGGCATGGAAATATAAAGACAGGGCCAGGGAGTTTAAATTGAAAGGCCTTTTTGCCGCTATATTTTTGCACGGGTTCTATAATTTCTTTTTAATGCAACAGGTCTATGCTGCTTTTTGGATTTTTTCTTTTATAGGTTTGGGAATTAGTATCTGGCTATGTTTTAAAGCCTTCAAAGCACATAATAAAAGATCACCTTTTAAAATCTCTAAAATAGAATAGAAACACCTAGCTTAAGAGCGTATACTTCTTTCAATTCTATTTTAGTATTTGCTTCTTTATAGGACTGTAGAAAATCTGTTTGGGAATGAAACCCAAATTGGAATTTTAAATTTTGAGCTACTAGATGAGAAACCCCAAATCCGCCGGCAAGACCGAAGTTAAAACCTAATCCTTTTTCGGTTTCGTCAACACCTTCTGAGATAATTTCCACTTTTGATTTATATAGGTATGCTCCATAAAGACCTAAATCCAGATATAATGTTGTTCTATCTTCTCCTACATGCATTCTTATATTTACCGGTACTTGCAAAAAATTTTGGCTTATAAATGCATTTTCGCCAGCAAGCTGAATATCACTTCTAACCCGCATATGCTCCACACCTGCCAGAATAGAATAACTTTCTGAAAGTTTAAATTCTTTCGCAAATGTGCCTCCATAAATTGTAGCATTTGTTTTGTATG
>JBGTDF010000388.1:0-4105 GCA_041748455.1 Planktosalinus sp. | reverse complement strand
ACAGATTGCTCTTTAAGATATATATCGTTTGCTTCAAAATTGAAATCCTGCAGTGTTAAGGCATTGGCATTAAAAGTACCGGCAACCGGTTTTGCATCATCTAAAGAATATTCTAAATTAATATTGGTTATTGCAATTTCTTTGATATTTGCAATCCAATCCGGCCACGTAAAGGAAATTCCGGTATCATTTACCACAATAGCATCTGAGACTTCCTCTTCCAATTTTTCACTTAGAAAGGTAATATTCAAGGATATGTTTGAATTGTGAAGCCCAAAATAATTTATATCGATAGAATTTTCAGATAAGTCAGCTTTTGGAAGTTTAAAGGATAATTCCCCTATCTCTGCTATTGCTGCGAGGCCATCAGTAATGGATTGATAATCTGCTGTTACATTAATTATATCGAGATTATCCACAATTATCCGGGGCATTGCAGAATCTTCCCTGTCTTCAGGCTCGGGAAAAGCGAGTGTCTGTAAATAATAAATATCAGAATCTTTTATTTCTGCATTGGTAATATGAAACTGCATTTGCTCCAGATCCATTTCTTTAATCCGCAGGTTTAATTCCCCAAGTTTTAACCTGCTGTCAATGCCCATTACGTCATCTGTAAAGACAAGATCAAAATCAGAAAAATTAATGCGATTTAAAATAAATGGTGTAGAAGATGTTGTAGTATCTTTTTGCTCCACGGTTTCTGATTCTTCACTTGCAAATGCATCTATCAGAAATTGAAAATTATATCCTTGAATAGAATCCCTGCGAATAATATTGGCAGTAAGGCCTTCCCACTCCACTTTATCAACTGCAATCCCTTTTCCTCTGATTATTGGCCAGAGTGGAACATCTACTTCCAGATTTTTAGAATAAATAAGTGTATCTCCCGTCTTGTCTTCAAGAAAGAGCCCTTCCAGATGTATATTACCTGCAAAGGTTATAAAAAGGCGTTCTACTTCTACTTTGGTATTTGTTTTATCGCTAACGTAAGAGGTGGCTTTATTTACTATAATATTTTGGCCCCACGGGCTCCTTATAAAAAGAATGAGCAAAACAAAAAACAGGGAAATTCCTAATAAAATCCTTGCCAGAATCCTAAATACCCTCCCTTTTCTTTTCTTTTTTATTTTCTTTTCTTTTTCCAATAGTAACCTTGAGGCAATTAATTTTCAAATTTATTCTAAAGTACTGATAAATGGCAGTTTTATGAACATAATTTTTAATGCAATACAATAAACTTTTGTTAAAGAACTATAGTTCGGTCCTTTATAAATTTAAAACGATTTAATTAAAAAAATTTAAAAATCATTAAATATTTTATTAAAGTTACAACGCACTTCTAATTCTTTAGATTTCTTTAAGAAGAAATATGTATCAACGATAAACTATTGTTAAAAGTAGGGGATTAGCATACTTATAAAATACGATGATAATTTTCAGTCCGTTACAACAAAAAGCTCACAAGAGCATTTCAAAATTTTAACCATTAAAATATACCAAAATGAAAAAAACCTTAATTTTAACTGTTATTGCGGTGGGGCTTTTTGCCTCCTGCGTTTCGAAGAAAAAGTATGTCGAATTGGAAAATCAATTGTCCAATACACAAACGACCTTACAGCGTACCGCTGTTGAAAAAGAGGAATTAGAAAGAAGATTTGCTGCTATTGAAGAAAGAGTAGCAAATTACAATGCAAAAATTAATTCTTTGCAAGAGTCCAATGATCAGAAGTTTGAAATGAACGATGTTGCCTTGATGAACAAAACCACCAAGGATAATATGCGTAAAACATTGGCAAAAGTGGATCCTGCAGTATTGCAAAACGCAAGAACACTGGAAGATTCCATAAATATTGCAGTTTCATACAATATTAAGCAATCAATTACTAATCAAGAGGATAGTGATGACGTGCAAATTGATATTGACAAGACTGTGGTTATGATTTCCATCTCAGATAAATTGCTTTTTAACACCGGTAGTTTCCGTGTTAGTAACAAAGCAGACAATTTACTTCAAAAACTTGCTGACGTAATAAACTCTGAACCAAGCTTGGAAGTTATGGTTGAAGGTCATACAGATCCCAGAAGCATCAATACGGCAGTAGTGGAAGATAACTGGGACCTTAGTGTTAAACGTGCCACATCGATTGTAAGATTATTGGAAAGCAAATATAATGTAGCCCCCAATAAACTGATTGCTGCAGGTAGAGGAAGTTCCATTCCATTAGTAGACAATGATAGCAGTGAGAATATGGCTAAAAACAGAAGAACCAGAATAGTTATTATTCCTGATTTAGATAAGTTTTTTGCATTGTTGGATTCAGAGCAAACTACTGCTACTAATTTCAGAGATTAGACAGTTTTTTAGTATAATTAAAAAGAGGTATTTCCTAAGAAATACCTCTTTTTTTGTTTTGTAATTTGCTAGTACGATTTATTTATTGTCCCTATCTTTTTTAACTTGTCTGCGCCAGAAAAAGTATAAAAATATCAACCCTAAAGGCAAGACAATAAATACAATAATATCAAACCAGTTATTAAGATCTATGGGTGAATTAGTTTGTGGACCGGGAACCTGAGTTGGCTGTTGAGCATAAGTGTTTATTCCTGCTAACAAGATAAACACATATAGAAGTAAAGATTTAAATAGATTTTTCATTGAATTTTATTTTTTTTTAAAAGATATGGATTTTAATTTTTTTAAAAAAATCAAAACTGATTTTAGTAGATATTTAATAATTAAATTTCGGGAAGGGCTATGTAAGAATCATCATTGGTAACTTTTGGAAATTTCTTATTTTTCCAGTCCTCTTTTGCTTTTTCAATTTTTTCCTTATCGGAAGAAACAAAATTCCAGTAAATAAAACGCTCTTCAGGAAATGGAATCCCACCAAATAACAAGATGTGGGTATCCGGTTCCAATATAAGGTTACAAGTATCTTCAATTTTGGAAACCAGCATGTTTCCTTTTTCAATTTTATTTCCGCAAGCTTCTATGGAGCCTTCCACTATGCAAATACCGATTTCACCCTTTAGACTATCCCTTGTATTTAATGAGAATTTTGCATTTGTTTTTACTTCCACCATAAACAGGTCAGAATGCACAGGTACCGGGGAGGTTTTTCCATACCCTTTACCAGCAACCAATTTAAAATGGGCACTTCCCTCCTGCCACTGCGGAAGTTGCGTTGCTTCAAAATGATGAAATTCAGGGGTGGTATCTTCTACATCTTTGGGCAGTGCAACCCAGATTTGATAACCGTGTGCAGTAAATTGTTTTCCATTTCTTAGATCATCGGGAGTACGCTCGGTATGGGTTACTCCTTTTCCTGCAACCATCCAGTTAACAGAGCCTGGGGCAATTCTTTGTATAGTGCCTATACTATCGCGATGCATCAATTCACCTTCCAATAAATAGGTTAAAGTTGACAAACCAATATGCGGGTGCTGGCCAACATCCATATATTTTTCAGGCCCTAGAAGAGTTGGCCCCATATGATCGATAAAAATAAAAGGGCCTACCATTCTTTTTTTCCGAAAAGGCAATAAACGACCCACTAAGAAATCACCAATATCCCTGCTGCGTTCCTCAATAATTAATCCTATGTTAGACATATTATAGCATTTATTCAAAAATACTAAATTTAAAAGATATTTTTATTCTTCGTCTTCAGCAGATTTATCATACTGCTTTATAAGGTAATTTATCAAGTCTGTAGTGGTGATTATTCCGGTTAGATTCCCGTCTTTGACTACCGGTAAGGCGTGAAATTCTTTCGATGCCAAAATTTCTGCAGCTTCTTTGATGGTAGTGTCTTCAGTTATTGTGATAATTTTCTTTGTCATTACCTGGCCAATATCAAACATGTCATATACTACCACATCTATTTCCTCGTCATCATAAACGGCATCTGCAAAAGATATGCGCAAGAGATCGGTATAGCTCAACATTCCTATAATCTTAGTTCCTTCCACCACGGGAATATGCCTTATTTTATGTTTTTTAAATAACTTTTCAGCTTTGGTAAGTTGATCTGTCAGATTTAATTTGACTACATTTTTAGTCATTATTGTTGTTATGGGGACACGCTTTTTCATAATCTTTGGT
>JBGTDF010000387.1:0-7830 GCA_041748455.1 Planktosalinus sp. | reverse complement strand
GAAGGTTTATTACCTATAAAACCGGCGGTATTACTTCAGATATTGAAGCGATAGATGTGGATGAAAGCTATAGTTTCTTTAATCCCAAAGCAGGTGCCGCATACCAGTTAAACAGAGCAAACCAGCTTTATGCCTCTTACGGAAAAGCACACCGGGAGCCTACCCGAAATGATTTTGAAGAAGGAATTTCCACCCCTGAAAAACTGGATGATTTTGAATTGGGATGGCGTTTTGCTTCCGGAAACGTGAAGGTAAACACCAATCTGTTTTATATGAACTATAAGGATCAGTTGGTACTTACCGGCGAATTAAATGATGTGGGCGCACCATTGCGCACCACCAGCGGGAAAAGTTACCGCGCAGGGATAGAAATAGATGCAGAAATCAATATCACAGACCAATGGAGCGTGCTGCCCACGCTGGCTTTAAGTTCTAACAAGAACCGGGATTTTGTGACCTCCATTGATGGGGCTTTGGTAAACCTGGGCAGTACAAATATTTCTTTTTCGCCAAATGTGGTAGCATCCAATATGCTAATGTACCGCCCCACTGCTAATTTTCAAGTGGGTTTCCTGTCTAAATTTGTGGGGGAACAATTTATGGGCAATATAGACAGCGACGTTTCTAAACTGGACAGTTTTTTTATAAATGATCTGAATATTGTTTATGAATGGCGGGAAGTACCTTTCTTTTCATCCATACTTTTTACCGGATTGGTCAACAATATATTCGATGTGAAATATGTATCCAACGGCTATTTCTTCACCTATGACGATGATTTCAGCGACCCCGGAACCATCACTACCATTGAAGGAGCGGGTTTTTATCCCCAGGCAGGGATTCATTTTTTAGTGGGTGCAACATTGAAGTTTTAATAAGTAAGAAAGCTTACTTTTAATTAGTTACCCGCACCACATTCCCCGTGCGTTCAGCGCGGTAGCGTTGCATGGGGTACAAATCAGGGCTTATACTGTGCTGACCGGTTACAATATTGTATTTGTTAGTATCTGTGGTGCAGGGGCATGTTGCCTCTATGCCTAAAATATCCATTCTCGAGCAGTCGTTTGGGGCGTGATTGGGGTCTGTAAGCTCAAAAGCGGTATACTGTGAGTTATCTACATTATAGACCACAATACCTCGTATCCCCTGTCCGGGAATTATGATGCTGTTGCCAGGAAAATTGAGCTGGTTGTATTCCGGTAAACTTAAATTCAATTGCAGGTTTATAAGTGGATCAATCAAATAAGGATTGTTCCGGTTTAAATTGTCGTCACTTTTACACGAAAACAATAAAAATACAGTAAGTGCCAGTATGCCAATATTCTTCATAGTTCCAATTTTATGCTTCGCAATTTACAACAAAGCCCGCTTACAATTGAACTCATCTTGACTTTTTTGATTGAAGTGAAAATTAGCTATTTTGAGTCTGATTGAAGGCTTTTTAGAGTTGCATAGCAGAGCTACGCAAGGAGAAAAAGACAAAAAGCAGGCTTAAAAGAGCAATTTTTTAACCAATTGAAAAAAGTCAAGTTGAGTTCATTAAATAGATTTCCAACTCACTTTAAGGAATACTATTTTTTTTTAGTATCTTTGATTAAAGAATCCCGTCGAGAATGGGATTCTTTCTATTTATATAAACGATGAAGTTATGAGCAAAGTATCTTATTACACCGCAGAAGGACTAAAAAAATTAAGGGACGAACTCGACCAATTAAGGGATGTGGAACGTCCAAAGGCCTCGCAGGCAATTGCAGAGGCAAGGGATAAGGGTGACCTTTCAGAAAATGCTGAATATGATGCAGCAAAAGAAGCACAGGGTATGCTGGAGATGCGCATTTCAAAAATGGAAGAAGTGCTCTCTAATGCAAGACTTATTGATGAAACACAACTGGACACTTCCAAAGTGCTGGTGCACTCCATAGTAAAACTAAAAAACAAAACCAACGGCATGGAAATGACCTATAAGCTGGTGGCACAAAGTGAGGCAGATTTAAAAGCCGGAAGGATTTCTGTGGACTCGCCCATAGGGAAAGGATTGCTAGGGAAAAAAGTAGGCGAGAGTGCCGAAATTGAAGTGCCTAATGGCACAGTGAAGTTTGAAATCCTTGAAATCAGCAGGGATTAACTTTACAGCGCTTACCGCTGAACTTCTCATTTAGTCTGTTTATTTTGTATTTTTATAATCGGGGTTATCTTTAAAAATTAAAGAGATGAGTTCTATTTTCACAAAAATCATACAAGGGGATATCCCGGCTTACAAGGTAGCTGAGGATATTAATTACATTGCTTTTTTAGACGTAAACCCAAATGCTAAAGGGCATACTTTGTGTGTTCCCAAAAAAGAAGTGAACAAACTTTTTGATTTGGATGATGACACCTATAACGGGTTGATGCAATTTTCCAGAAAAGTTGCTATTGCGCTCGAAAAGGCAGTTCCCTGCAAACGTATCGGAGTTGCGGTAATTGGCCTGGAAGTTCCTCATGTGCACGTGCATTTGATACCCTTAAACCAAATGAGTGATATGGATTTTTCCAAAAAAGTAAAACTCACCCCTGACGAATTTACCGCACTGGCAGATAAGATTAAAGAAAAGTTGATGTGAAACATTTAGAGATAACTATTCGCATAGACTGGAGTGATTTAGATGTATATGAACATGTGAACAATGTGAGTATTGTTCGGTATTTACAATCTGCAAGGGTAAATTTTTGGGAGCTTTCCGGGCTTTATGAGAGTTATAAAAAAACAAACCGGGGCCCTATGCTGGTTTCCACTAATTGCGATTTTAAAAAATCCCTTTTTTACCCGGGCACTATTCATATAAAATCCAGGATAGCATATATTAAAAATTCAAGTTTTTCCCTGGAACACCTGATTCTTAATGAGAATGGGGATGTTTGCGTTCATGCAAAAGATACTGCTGTCTGTTTTGATTTTACAAATGAAAAAACATTTCCCGTTCCTGAGAAAATCAGGGATTTTATGGAATCTTATTCCAGCAGTTTTAAGGAAATCTGAAAAGTAGTTCCTTCACCTATAACAGAGGTTTTTACTTTGATTTTCCCTTCGTGATAATCTTCAACGATTCTTCTGGTCAAAGACAGTCCAAGTCCCCAACCCCGTTTTTTGGTCGTAAACCCGGGCCTGAATATCCTTTTGAAATCCTTTTTCGGAATACCCTTTCCGGTATCTGAAATTAAGATATTCACATTTTTTGTGTTCTTCTCGATACTTATGGATATTTTTCCTTTCCCTTTCATTGCATCTATGCCGTTTTTCACAAGATTTTCAATTGCCCAGCTGAAGAGTTGCTTGTTCAAAGAAACATAGATAGGATCCTCCGGAATCTGTAGTTCAAAGTCGATAAGCTTAGAACTTCGGGCTTTTATGTAGTCAAAAGATTTTATAGTTTCAGCAACAACATCTTTTTTGGTCAGATTGGGCATGGAACCCACTTTTGAGAATCGGTCTGTAATAGTCTGCAGCCTGAAAATATCTTTTTCTATTTCGCTTATATATTCCGGGTTGATTTGCTCTGACCTTAAAATTTCTGTCCAGCCCACCAGAGAGGACAGGGGCGTCCCTATTTGATGTGCGGTTTCCTTGGCCATTCCTGCCCAAAGTTTGTTTTGTTCCGAAGCTTTTTTGGTTTTAAAGAAAAAATAGACAAGGGCAACAAACAACAAGATAATAAGCATTATTGCCGCCGGATAATATTTTAATTTGTTAATGATGGTTGAGTTTCCGTAATAGATGGTGGAGTAAATCTCGCCTTCATAAATAACATCAATGGGTGTGTAATGGGTTTTGTATTTTTCAATAAGGGCCAGTACCTGCTTCTCTGTTTTTACTTTTTCATCATCAATATTCCGGATATCATATTTAAGGGTCCAGTCAGTATCAGGTTTGCCCTCTTCCCCATAACTGTACAAAATCATTGGGGTTGCGGTGTTGCTTTTAATAATATTTAATGGAAGTGGGCCTATGTTACTGTCTAAACTTAAATCCTGATTTAACTCTTCAAGAGCGGCTGCATAAATTTCCATTTTCTCCCTTTCATTGTCTTTAAGCTCATTAAAGAAAACAAAGGTGTTCCATAAAATAATGCCAACAGTTACAACAGATAAAAGCAAGAAAATGTAACGGTAGTAATTTTTTTCATTTTGCATAAAACGAAATATAATTTAGAATAGCCAATAAATATAACTCAATTATGTTAATATAATTGTATGTTCAAATTTTTGATTACTTTACAGTTTCGTTACATTTGCTCCCATGATTTCTATTGATCCTAAAGATATTTCCACCGGCAGGTTGCATGGGTATTTGCTTGGGGCGATTACGCCCAGACCTATTGCTTTTGCAAGTACAATAGATAAAAACGGTCGTGTGAATTTATCGCCTTTCAGTTTTTTTAATGTGTTTAGCGCAAACCCTCCCATACTTATTTTTTCGCCCGCGCGAAGGGGTCGGGACAACACCACAAAACACACTTATGAAAATGTATTGAAGGTCAAGGAAGTAGTTATCAACATTGTCAATTTTGACATGGTACAACAAACGTCCTTAGCGTCTACAGAATATCCGCAGGGGGTGGATGAATTTATAAAATCTGGGTTGACCGCTATTCCTTCAGATTTGGTAAAACCACCGCGTGTGGGAGAGAGCCCCGTACAGTTTGAATGTAAAGTAAACGAGGTGATTTCTTTGGGAAAAGAAGGCGGTGCGGGTAATTTGGTAATCTGTGAAGTGGTGCGCATTCACATCAAGGAAGATGTACTCGATGCAGAAGGTATCATCGATCAGCAAAAAATAGATACGGTCGCCAGAATGGGCGGTAACTGGTATTCCCGTTCCAATATGGGTATGTTTGAAGTACCAAAACCTTTAACTACCATGGGAATAGGCGTAGATCAAATCCCTGAGGAAATAAAAGCCAGTAAGGTGCTTAACGGAAATGATCTGGGAAGATTAGGCAATATAGAAGCAATACCATCAGCTGCAGATGTAGCAGATTTTGTTTCTAAAAACATGAAAGTACGGAAGATTTTAAGTGCTTCTGAAGTTCAAAAAACACATAAATTAGCTCAGGAATATATAAACAGTGGCGATATACTTTCTGCATGGAAAGTATTGCTCGCAAAAATTTAAATTATGGAAGTAACAGGAAAAATCAAATTAGTAGGAGAAACGCAAACCTTTGGATCTAACGGTTTTCGTAAGAGGGAAGTGGTAGTGACCACAGAAGAGCAATATCCACAAGATATTATGGTGGAATTTGTACAGGACAAAACAGATTTGTTGAATAGCTACCAGGTTGGCCAACACGTTAAGATAAGTATCAACCTACGCGGCAGGGAATGGATCAATCCGCAAGGGGAAGCAAAATATTTCAACTCCATTCAGGGATGGCGTATTGAAAAAATGGATGCTGGAGCTTCAGGCCCTTCAGAAATGCCACCTATGCCACCGGCAGATGCTTTTGAGCCTGCAAATGATTTAAATGAAGAGGATCACGACGATTTACCTTTCTAAAGATTTTGTTTATTAGTGAAGCTAAGACAAAGGCAACCAAAAAGTATGCTTTGGTCTTGGCTTTTACATCCTATATGCTATGGTTTTTTTAGAAGCAGATGCCCAGTTTCCTGATGTATCCCATGCAGATGAGGATGGCTTACTGGCCATTGGCGCTACTCTGAATTCCAAACGTTTATTGGAAGCATATAATAGCGGTATATTTCCGTGGTATAATGAGGGACAACCGGTATTATGGTGGAGCCCTGATCCCAGAATGCTGCTTTTTCTCAAAGACTTTAAAGCTTCTAAAAGCCTGCAGCAAAGCATACGGAATAAAAAATTCAAAGTCACTTTCAATACTGCCTTTGCGGAAGTTATTCTCAACTGTTCCAAAATCAAAAGGAAAAAAGAAGACGGCACCTGGATTACTGACGGCATGATGGATGCTTATAGCAAACTTCATGATCTCGGTCACGCAATGTCTGTAGAAGTCTGGCTGGAAGGAGAATTAGTTGGCGGACTTTATGGTGTGAACCTTCCTGATAAAAAAGTATTTTGTGGCGAAAGTATGTTTAGTAAAGTAAACAATGCTTCAAAAACAGCGCTGTATTTCTTAGTGGAAAAATTAAAGAAAGAAAACTATCATTTTATAGATTGTCAGGTTTACACGGAACATCTGGATTCCCTGGGAGCAAGGGAAGTAGATAGAAAAGAATTCCTGCAATTTTTGAGATAAATACTTGCCGAATTCTTATATGTTTTTAACAAAATATTAAATTATTGCGAAACATATTTGCTTTTTAACAATTAGATGTTTTAATTTACAATGTTTTATAATCCCCGATGAAATATGCTTAAGAAAATTTATGTAGGCTTAGCTTTGTTTTTTCTAAGTATTGGTGCGGTTCAAGCACAGCAAATAACACAACCGGTAAGCAAGACAAATCAAAAAATAGATTTAATTAAAGTCTATGAAATGGTTGTTGTTGATGGATATGAATCCGCACAAATTTTTGAAACCTTAGCGACAGAACATTTTTTCAAAAAAAATTATGCAGATGCAAAAAAATGGTTTGAAAAACTATTTAAGGTGGAAAAGAATCCTGAGCCAATAGCTTATTTTCGCTATGCAAAATCTTTGGAAGCTTTAGAAGATCACAATGCAGCTGACCAATATCTTGCAATTTACCACGCAAAAACGAACAAATAATTTATACAAGTTTATATCTAAAACAATCTACCAGATGGTCATTGACCATCCCGGTTGCCTGCATATGTGCATACACCACCGTACTTCCCATAAATTTAAAACCACGCTTTTTTAAATCTTTGCTTATTGTGTCAGAAAGCGGTGTTGTTGCTTGTGCATCAGACATCGATTTTAATTTGTTTTTGATAGGTTTTCCATTGACAAATCCCCAGATATAATTGCTAAAACTACCAAATTCCTTTTGTACTTTCATAAACTCCTGGGCGTTGATAACCGCAGCACGTACTTTTAATTGGTTCCGGATAATGCCTTCATCCTGCAGTAATGCCTGAATTTTACTTTCGGGATATTTCGCTATTTTTTTGTAATCAAAATTGTCAAAAGCTTTACGGAAGTTTTCGCGCTTGCGCAAAATAGTTATCCAACTCAAGCCCGCCTGAAAGCTTTCCAATATCAAAAATTCAAATAAAATGGCATCATCATATACCGGAACGCCCCATTCTGTGTCGTGGTATTTCACATATATCGGGTCTTTTCCGCACCAGGGACATCGGGTTTTTTCCATAAAACTTGACTTTGATTATAGTCTTAAAGATAACAAGAATCTTATGGTGTACAAAAAGCCTAAGGTTAATTTCTTATCTGTCCCGGGAAAATATAGGTAATGGTGCCTATTTGATCAGGATTGCTTGCTGCGGTATTAAACACTGCATCTTTTGCATAAGAAAGTGCTGTGTCCACAAGACAACCATTGGAAGATGTGGAGCTGCCCTCATTAAAGCTAGTTTCTGTAACTTTTCCGTAGGCATTTACAGTGATGTTGATAACAACTTTCCCGCCTTGGGGACAGGTATAAATGGGATTTGGAAATTGTTGAATACTTCTTCCCGGTAAATTAAAATAATTGGAGGAATTTTTGTTTGCAGCATTAACTACTGCCAAGTCTTTTTTTGCATTATCGGCATTGGAAACCTTTTCCTTTGTTGGCGGTTTTTTTGTACTTGCAGAAGTATATTTTGAGGTGTTACCGGGAATAGTAATTCCATCATCTGTCTGTTCCTGAAGAAGTAATCGTTCGTTTTCCAATTCTTCCAGTAAGATT